>PWUQ01000022.1 GCA_003563585.1 Candidatus Parvarchaeota archaeon | reverse complement strand
TCAAGTGCCTGTCTCATTGCAGTTGCTCCTAATTTAGTTCCCAGTGGATTTCCGTGTATCCCTCCGCCTGCTTGAATTATTACGTCGTTTCCAAATATTTTATAAAGGGCTGGAATGTCCAAGGGATTTAATCCTCCAGATGCAACAGGAAATACTTTCTTGAATCCATAATAATCTTTTTTGCATTCATTAATGTTTTCAAGAACTTCTTCTTTGTCTTCAGACATTTTTCCTACTGCAGTTCCAACATGTAATTGATCCATTCCAATAGTTCTTGAAATTATAGATATCACTGGCATTGATATTCCATGGTAATCTAGTTTTGTAAATGCGCCATGTCCTGCTCTATGTGCATGCAATACAAGTCCTTCACTATTTTCTCTTAAAGTCTGAAGTGCAGACCATCCGCAGGTAATTATGTCAACCATTAAATATTCATTTCCAGATTCTTTTGTTTCCTTGGTTCTTTTTAGCATTTCTTGTGTTTCTGCTGTCACATTTACCATGTAAATCTTCTTTTCTCCGGTTTCCTTCTCTGCTTTTTCCTTAAATTTGACAGTTTCTTCTAACCTTTTACTGAATTTGTTAAAATTCTGGCTTGACAAATTTTCATCATCTTTTACAATATCACACCCTCCAAGCCAGGCCTCGTAGGCAACTTTTGCATGGTCCTTTGTTTTTAAACCAAGCTTTGGTTTTACAATTGTTCCAACTAATGGGGTTTTCTTTCCAGTTATCTTTCTAATTCCTTTTATTCCATGCAAAGGTCCTTTAAAACTCTGAGCTAATTTTTTTGGTAGATTAAAACCAGTCATTCTCAAATGTTTTATTTCTTTTAAACCGAAAATGTTTCCTGCAACGCTTGATAAAATATTTGGCATGTTTCCTGCTTCAAATAATTCAGGAGGATATGAAACTTTAATATTTGCTCCGTTTCCTGATTTTTTAATCTCGTAAACAGTTGCTGCAAGATTTTTCATATATTCTTTAACTGTTGTAAGGTTTGTCCAGGTTCCAATACTGCTTTCAGCTGCTACTCCCCCGGCTAACCATTTCATGTTAACTCCTTTAAATGGTTCTAAATAAAATTCACATGTTAATTCTTTTTTTTGTGGGGTATATGTTTCATCAACATAATCTTCATATTTTGCCATGTTTTTTATTTATTTTAAGAGTATTTATACATTTAACGATTCTTTTTTTACTCTATTTATTTTTGTTTGGTCAGAAAGGTATTTTTACTACTATCTCTACTTATTAAATATGGTAAGACAAACCGGAAACGATTGGGCAGAAAAACTGACTCCAGTAGAAGATGTTAAGCAAATTCCAAAAGGAATTTTTAAACTCCTAAATTTAATTCTAGAATGGGGAAAGGGAAAAGGAGAAATATATGGTACTATTGGAAAAAATATTCGAAATTTTATCAAACAAAACCACAATCTTAAGCCCTTTCTGACACATGTTGATATGAGTGGTACTGAACGAGTTGCAAGGATGGAGTTAGAAATAAAAGGCAAAACTGTTCCCTTATTCCTTAAAAAAACTTATTTCAAAAAAGAAATGGAAATATTATCAAAGCTTAATAAAACAAATATCTCTGGGACAGTTTATGGGTATCTACCGCAAAAAGGAGGGGCCCCTAATTTTATAATCAGAGAATTCATAGAAGGACAAGATCATAGGGCTATTGATTTGGGCAGTGTTAAAAAGGGAACCCTTAAAAAACTGTCAAGATCTCTTGGAAAAAATCTAAGAAAATTCCATGAAACAACGGAGCGTCAATTAGGCTGGGACAGCGATATTATTTTCAATTTAGATAAAGGGGAGTCGTATTTTGTCGATTTTGATAGAGTTACTCATTTAAGAGAAGTTATGGATAGAGCACGTGATGCATCTGCTGTAAGAAATATTCTTTCAAGAACAAGAGATGACTATCATGAAGAATTATGGAAAATTTTCATAAATAATTACGGAAAAAACTTTGAAAAATTCTTTACTGAAAGCAGACTTAAACCGTTTTAATTCTTTTTATTTTGCGATAACTATTTTTAATATCTTCTCTTATCAATTATTATGACATATAAATTATTGGAACATGAAGCAGATATTGGAATTCTTGGTATTGGTTCTTCTGTAGAAGAAGCGTTTGAAGAGGGTGCAAAAGGTCTTTTTTCAGTTATGGCTGAAATTGATAACATTAATCCAAATGAGGAAATAGAAATTAATTGCACTGCTCCTAAATTAGATTCTTTGTTTGTTGAATTCTTAAATGAATTAATTGCTCAAAAAGACATTAAAGAAATGCTTTTTTCAGATTTTTCAGTTCAAATTGAAAAAGGAAAAGACGATTCTGACGAAATTGAATATGTACTAAAAGGGACAGCAAAAGGAGAAAAACTTAATCAGGAAAAACATCAGGTAAAAATTGAAGTAAAGGCAGCTACTTACCATGGAATGAAATACGAAATAAAAGAAGAGAAAGGAGTTAAAAAGCATTATGTTCAATGTGTGGTTGATGTATAATGGATTTAATAAATTTAAAACAAATAGATGATTACGTCTGGGAATTACCTAAACAGGAAGAAATGAATGTTCCAGGCAGAATATATGGCGACAGCCAGATTATTAAACATTTAACTGATGATGTAAAAGCAGGCAAGGATTGGAATTCATTAAAGCAGATTTATAATGTTGCAGCTCTTCCTGGAATTCAGAAGGCAAGTTTGGCTATGCCAGATGTCCATCCAGGATATGGTTTTCCAATTGGAGGAGTTGGTGCATTTGATACTGAAAAAG
>PWUQ01000032.1 GCA_003563585.1 Candidatus Parvarchaeota archaeon | reverse complement strand
ATGTGATTTACTTTTTGTCTTTTCCTATGCCTGATTTATGTCTTTTAATATATCTCTTATAGATTCAGAAATCAGAGACTTGATTTTGTTCTTATCCATAATATTCGATATTTTTTCATCACCATGAAGTATTTGCATTTTTAAAAAAATGTCGTGAAGAAAAGCAAAATTAGCTTGTATATGTTTATCTATAGTGTTGTCCATCATTAATAGGTAATCAATTTTTTCTATGTTCGGTATTTTTCTTTCTAATAAAAGATAATATTTTTCAGAGAATCTTTTTTTATCTTTCCTTATTAATTTTTCATTGTTAATATAATCAAACTTTTGATTTTTGTACCATTTTTTATTGAAAAGAAATTTCCCATACCTAATCTTGAGCAAGCTTTCTTTTTCTTTTGATGGATTTTTTAGAAAATCTTGTACATCTAAATATCTTCTCGTAAAAAAGTCTGTTATTAAAGGTGTAGAAAGCAATGATATTTCATTTTCTGATAAATAAGAACCATAATTTTCAATAATTTTTTTAATTTCAGAATCTATGTGTTTTTTGGGTAATTCTGTAATTGCGAAAAAAAAAGGTTCCAAATTAATTGCTTCTTTTATTAAGTCCTCTCCTTTTTTGCTAAGGTAAGAAAAAGAGATTTTTTCTTTTTGGTAATTCTCTCCTAAATTTTTAATTTCACACTCAATTTTTATTTTTCTATTATAAATTGTTTGTAATTCTTTGCAATATTCGTTGATGTTCATATTTTCTGGAGAAAAAGATTCCAAGTTTTTTTGCTTTTTTTCTATGAATTTGTTCCCTTTTTTTGATACAGATTTTATCTCTTCTAAAACCAGTTTTGGAATTTCTTCTACTGTTTCCTCTATTAATGACCCTAGATATTCATAATTTAATGATTTAGACAAAGGTTCTAAAAATGTTGAATATGGGTCTATATTTAAAGATTGGTTTATTATCTTAGGTGTTTGTTCATTCTCCATTTATTTCCTTAGTTGTTAAACTGAAAAAGAATTGTCCTAAAGGAGGTTTTGATTTTTGTTTTAAAGTTGAGAATCCAATTTGAGATTTTCTGTATTCAATAGGATCATCAATTATGAAATTATTTTGATTGTAACCAGTTACCAGCCGCATATGTGGTATATTATAAAAAAGTCCATTAACCAAAATACTTTCTCCATTCATAAGTAATTTTTTGAGAAGTTTTTGTTTAAGAGGTTGGTTAAAGTTGAATTGTATATTTTTGTTTTTATGATTTTTCTCGTAAAAATCAAGGAAATTTACTCTTAATTCCTCCCCCCATTCTTCTTCAAATTTTATTTCTCGATAATCTAATTCTGAAAATATTTTAATGTTTAGATTTTCCTGCAAACAGAGTAGCAATATTTTTACTATGGAAACATTATTTTCAAAGTCTTTCAATATTTCTCTCTCTAATTTTTTGTTAGGTAATGGAGAATTTTTTAAATAATTAGAGCGAGCCATCATATAACAAGCAATGGCGCAGGAATTTGAATAGTTTTGTCTATAATGGTAATTGTCTAATTTATAGAAATTTTTTACAGATTCAAGTTCTTCGTCTATGTTTTCTATATTTTTTGTGATTTTTGGTGGTATTTGTGCACAATTTTTTTTGATGAATGATAAATCTTCATATGATAAATTATAAAATGGCGAGACATTATCGATAAAATGGATAAATCGCTCTATTTTTTGTGTGTTTTCTCTTTCTGTTTCTCCTGCCATTATTTTAGTTTAAAATTTTAGTAGCAATCATCCAATATCCAGATGGTGCTTTTAACAGTTTTTTTAAAGTTTTAAACGAAACTTTAAAAGTTTCGTTTTCTGAAGTGTCAGAAATTAAAAATTCTTCGTTTTCATATCCAAAAATAATTCTCATATGTGGATTATTTTCTTTAACTCCGTTTGCTAGAATTATTTCTCCATTTTCAAGACATTCTTTTATGAGTTTTGGATTAGGTAATATCCCTGTTTCTTCATAGATGTTAAATTTGTTTAAAACTTCTATGTAGTTTTTAGCTAGATTTGATAGTTTGTTGTTTTGTTTTGTAAAATTACGGTAGTCTTTTTCTGAAAAAATTCTTGTAGAATAATTATTTTTATTCAAAAGCTTTATTAGCTCAACGGTATTAACATTGTTTTTTAGTTTTTTGTATAAAAGTTTTTCTTCTTTTAAAGGATTAAAATCTTTTTCAAATGTATTTCTTACAGTTAAGTATGCCCCTATTAAACAGTAGCCTGAGATTTTATGATAGTATAGTTTAATTGGCAATTTTATCTTTTTCATAAAAACAGTTAATGTCTTTTGATAATTTATTATTTTGAAAAAACGAAGTAGCAGGACAGCCTCCTTGGCAAAATTTATATTTAGTACATTTCATACAGTCAGTTTTGATGGGGGCTTTTAATTTATTAGTGAATTCTATATATTTATATAAGTCAAAGTTGTCTATTGTAAAGCCTGTGTCTAATTTAGGTATTCTAGCACAAAGTTTTATCGAACCATTAGGATATACAGTGACCGAGCCGTTACCAATAGAGCAACCGTGTATTGTGTTTTTCTTATAATGTATTTTTTGATTTAGTAAGATTTTAACAACTGGATCGTCGGAAATAAATTTCCCTTTTGCTAGCTGTGAAATATCTGATAATTTTTTTTGTAGCTCTTTGTGTGAACAAAGATCTCTTATTTGATTTTTATTCGTTGGAATAAATCTATCAACGGAGATATAAAGTTCAGGATGATCTTTAATCAATTTTTTTAAGCTGTTTTTTTGTTTTTTAT
>PWUQ01000043.1 GCA_003563585.1 Candidatus Parvarchaeota archaeon | reverse complement strand
TTAACACAACATATGTTTTTTTAATAAAACAACAATTTTATATGATGTTTAATATTTTATTTTTTAAAATTCCTAATGTTTAATTCTGTTTTAGCTTTATTTTAGTTCTGTTTTAATTTTTCTGGAATAAAAGGAGGCTTTATATGTCTGTTCTGATTGGTGTTCCTAATACCGGATCATTTCCCTGGCAGTTTGTAGGTTCGGCATTATCTTTACAAAAACCTGAAAATACTGAATGGCAATTTATTGCAAGAGCGTTGGTTTATGTTGCGCGTGAACAGATTGCCCAATATGCTATTGATAAAAATTTTGATTATGTTTTTTTCTTAGACAGCGACATGGTGATTGCCCCAGACACACTTTTAAAATTATTTGAGCATGATAAAGATATTGTTTCGGGCATTGCGTTTAAGCGTTCTCCACCATATCAACCTTGTTTTTATGAAAAATGCAATTTAAATAACAATGTCCCACAGTTGGAGTTTTTTACAGATTGGGAATCTGACGCTATACTTGAAGCTGAAGGTGTTGGTATGGCCTGTGTGCTGATTAAAACAGATGTTTTTAAAAATATATCAAAACCTTGGTTTGCACCAGAATTTAATATTGGAGAAGACTTATCTTTTTGTTTAAAAGCACGTGAGGCGGGATATAAAATTCATGTAGATACGAGTATTAATGCAGGACATGTTGGAAATTACGTGATAACAGAACAAACTTATAAAAATTATCACAAAAATGCAGAACCAAGTATGCCGGTAAATTCCCATGAATGGTGGGAAAATGAATTTAAAGACAATTGGGTTAATAAAGGTATAAATGGCATTGAACAAACGCGTTATTTTATGAAATTGTTGATTAAAAATCTTCAAAAGTTAGAAGTTGGTTTAAACGGAACTATTTTGGATTATGGCTGTGCGTTAGGGCAAGGAGTAGATGAATTATTAAAAGCATTCCCCACATGTCATGTAGAGGGGTATGATTATGCCCAAACAGCGATTAAGCAAGCGTGTGAATTATTCCCGCATTATTCTTTTTGGGGTAAATTGCCCAATGGATTTTATGATACAGTAATTAGTTCTAATGTTTTAGAACACTATGTTGATCCAATAACTGAAATAAGAGAACAAATGCGTTTGGCTAAAAAATATTATATTGCTATGACACCTTATAATCAAACTCCGAACAGTTTGCATCCGGCAACAATAACTGAAAAAACTTTTCCTGTGGAAATTGACGATTTTAAACTTAAAAATAAAATCTTAATTTCTCCCGACATAGATATTTCTTCTGATGCATTTAATTTATGTCCAACAGATCAAATATTGGTGGTGTACGAGAAATGAGAGTATTAATTTGTGCACCAGTTAGGCAAACTGAAGAAATATTTCAACTGTATCTGGATGGATTAAATAATTTGGAAATACCTAGTGGAGTTGAAGTTGAAAAATTTTTTGTATTGCATAACAGTCAGCATTTAAGTAAATATCTTGATGAAAGTGAATATAAAATTGTCAATGATAATACCCAGTACAATTTTAACCAAGAATCTCACAGGTGGAAAACGCAAAATTTGTTAGCATTAATAACTATTAAAAATCAACTTATACAGTATGCGCTTTTAAATAATTTTGATTATTATTTTCTTGTAGACAGCGATTTGATTTTACATCCGAAAACTTTGGTTTCACTTTTAAATGCCGACAAAGATATTGTTGCAGAGGTATTTTGGACACGTTGGAAAACTGAATTTGAACCAGAGCCTAATGCATGGGATTTAGATCATTATACGATTTATGATAACAGTATAAAGAAATGGAAAACCCCTGGTATTTACAGGGTAGGCATGACTGGGGCTTGTAAATTGGTAAAGCGAAATGTTTTAGAATCGGGAGTTAATTATGACCCGATTTACAATTTGAGTTTTTGGGGTGAAGATAGGCATTTTTGTATCAGGGCTGTTTGTGCAGGATTTGATATTTGGTTAGACACGTATTTCCCGTGTAAGCATATTTATAGGGAAGAAGATTTGCAGGAATTTAAGGAGGCTAACAAATGATTAGAGGTAAATCAATGACTGAATCATCTGTTTCTGCCAAAGTGATTAGAAAAGATGGTAAAGTAGAAGATTTGGGGGTAGTTTCGTATTGGAGTAAATCATGGATTAAGAGGCTGATGTTTAGGATTGAGAAGCATTTTAGAAATAATAAATTAAATAAGTAAAATTAATTAATTAAATAAATTTAATAAAAAACCCAAATTGGGTTTATTTTTTTAAGGAGGAATTTTATAATGGCTGATGTTGTAAAAGTTGTAAATGGTGGTTTAGCTATAATTACAAACCGAATGGTGGCTGGTGGAACGGAACCGAAATGGGTAGATTGGGGAACGGGCACTACTGCTGCGCTTATAACAGATACCGACTTAGAATTTGCTGCTGCTGAGGATAGAGCAACTGGTGATAGTTCAAGGGTTACGTCTACAGTGGAAAATGATACTTACCAAGTTGTAGGCACTTTAACCGCAGTAGCAGAACGCGCAATTACTGAAGCAGGATTGTATGATGCATTTGAGACAGGCAATTTGTTTTTGCGTGGAACTTTTAGCGTGATAAATTTAAATACTGATGACAGTGTAGTTTTTACTATTAAAACAGCGTTCTCTGATGGTAGTTAATATTATTTAATAACAATTATTTATGAATAAAATGGCTGTTTTATGAAACGTGGGTTTTATTAAGTGTAAATTATTATCAATTTTCAGGAGGTGAGGATTAGTTGCCACAGAAACTCAAGAAAATCAATAATACAACC
>PWUQ01000076.1 GCA_003563585.1 Candidatus Parvarchaeota archaeon | reverse complement strand
TGCTCCTCTTCATCAATATTCTGTTTTGATAGTTCAAAAACACAATCAAAATATTTAGAATTGGGGTTTTCTCTGAAAAAATCTATAATTTTCTCTTTGACACCTTCATTTCCTGTGGAAACCCGGTCCAAGAAGTCCAAGGTATTTTTGCACTCCTTATTTATATTATATTTTATATTTTTTTCTATAATCATGGGTATAGATTTTTTGTTGGACTTCTTGGACCAGTTGTTGTTATCATTTATAAAACTATCTATTTTTTTCACTACTTTTGAGTTTTCGTCATTTTTTTCGTTTTCTGGTAAAAAAGTTCCACATGAAATAAGGGTGTCACCATTTTTATCAAAAACAACAATATTATCCCAACATCTTTTTCTATTTCCATCAATTCTACGCCTTGATGCACGAATTGATTTCACTAATCGGGGTAATTGTCGCGTGATTATTCCTTTTTCAACCATAGGTGCGTTGTTTTTTTCACAGAATTTGAGATATTCTTCGTAAAAATCCTCTTTTGTGATATAAATTCCTTCAATTTCTCTTACTCTTTTCTCTACAAAAACCTTTAAAGGATCTGTTTGCACGAGCCATTCTTCTTTTATATGATCTGTAGTTTTTGTTCGTGTAAACTTTCCATGTTTCAATACTCTTTTTAAGCCTTCAATAGCCCAATTAAAAAATCCAGACATTTCTTCTTCTGTCGTAATTTTGTTAATTATATTAGGATCTTTCTTTTTGTAACCATTTGTTCCATCATCATCAAAAATATAAGGAAATTCCACAATAATCCAGCGTCTAAAAAACGCGTCGGTAGTATCCTCCGAATATGGCAATTCATTTGCTGAATAAATCAATTTTGCATAATTTTTGAACTTAAATGGGTGTTTAAATTTTCTTTCAGCATTAATCCAATCTCCACCAGTCAACATTTTGAAATTTCCTGTATGTTTTAATTTACTTGCTGATAAATCTGCATGAATATTTGCTAATTTATTGTATAATTCGACCTTTGCAAATCTATCATAAATCAAAGCGTGAAGTGATGGTGTTGCTATATTTTCAACACCTAAGAATCGCACTAAAAGATTTAAAAACGTTGATTTACCATTCTTTCCACCACCAACAAACATAAATGCCCGAGCAATTGGATATTTTTTATATAAACAATATCCAACCATCTCTTGCAACACAGAAACATCTTCTTCTTTGACTAAATCTTTTAAAAATGCCATGATTTTTGGACATTTTGCTTGAGAATCGAATATAACAGGAATTTGATTTGTTGAAATCTTTTTAGGATCAAATCTTTCCAACTCATTTGTTTGAAGATTGTAAATTCCATTTTTGAGCCAAATCAAATAAGGCTCTTTGTCAAAAACATCACGAGTAACCAATGTTTTATTTTTGATATATTCAATTGCTTCATTTAATTCATGCTTTGTAATATTGGGTATTTTTTTTCTCATTCTTTCTTTGACACGATTTTCGTCTGGATCTCTATGATAAATTCCACTATTGTAATAATAAATTGTGCTGTTATCTGTAACTGTAACCGCGTGGATATCATTCAAAATATCTTCTGCTAAAAGTGAAGGTTGAAACTTGCCATCTTCTTCATAAATATTTAATTTGGGTTTTTCTTCCTCAACTTTTAAGCCATATTTTTTCTTTCCGACATCTAAAACCTTTTTAAAAATCTCACCTCGTAAAGCACCTGGTGTGGCATCACTACAAGATATAATTCCTTCTTTGACAGCCATCCAACTTAATGGTCCTCCACCACTCGAACATCTAAAGCAATGCCACGTGTTTTTGCCAGGATTAACACAAAAATTCATACCTGTTGAAGAGCCATGAATCGGGTGCGAACCTTGAAACTCATCTCCGCGATGTTTTAATCCAGCTGTGTCTACGACAGACAGAATTGATATGTCTAAATCTTTGTTGATTTCTTGCAGTTTTGATTTCTCTTCACGTGCCGAAACGTGGCTCTCAGTTTTGATGTAATCTTTCAATGCAACTCTAATGCTTTCTGCGTCTATTTTTGCGAGATTTATATCATTCTCAACTTTGTATTTATTACCATTGGGATGTGTTGATCCAGCACCTATGACTTGCTTACCTTTGCTCTGAACATCTCCAATATCACCGTAAGAATCACCCGAACTTAATCGAATTGGGGTGGATAAATCGTTGCAAATGTAGTAGAAATGTGCTCCGCCGCCTCCTGTTCGCACTGTAAAAGTATCTGGAAGGCTATTTTTGACGCTATTTTCCACCTCTCTTGAATCACAGTCAATTATGACAAGATTTCCAAACCCACCGAGAACTCCGTAGTTTCCACCCTTTTCAACATGTTCTTTTATTTGCGATGAGTTCCATTTATAATTATTTTTATCTTGCCAAGACATTTCGATTGGATTTTTCCCGCCTTTAGCTACTTTGACAAATCTAAAGTCGTCATGCTGAAGCCTTTTGGGAATAATCAAGAAATCAACCCCCTATGCCTTGCAAAATCCAAGCAGAAATTAACCAGCTTTGCTCTATATTTTGTGCTGATTCCTTCTCTTTTTATTTTCATAATTTCTATTTTTTGTTTTTTGGCATATGCCAAAATGCCTTTCCACAACACTTTGTCGTATTCTTTATGGCATGTTTCACAAAGCCATACTCTGGGATATTTATCTGCGAATTGTTTTTGTAATTTTCTATTTTCTTTATCTGCAAAAAGTCTGCACATAACCAAATGTGCCTCTTGCATTTGCGTTTCAACCCATTCATTTTTACATAATTTGCAGGGTTTCCATATAAGTTTGTTTACATCACTCAACATTTATTTTT
>PWUQ01000039.1 GCA_003563585.1 Candidatus Parvarchaeota archaeon | reverse complement strand
TTCGTATACTCTTTTCCAGTGTTCTTTCTTTTTTTCATCCCAATCTTTCTCTTCGCCGAAATAAACTCTTTCTGCAAAGTAAAAATCCTCATAAACTTTGAATATTTCATCGTCCATAGGAATACTAAATTCTGTGTTTGGACGGGTTCCAGCATAAAAAAATCTTATTATTTCTGGAAGGTATATTTCAAGCAATTCTTCAGGTGAAATTACATTACCTGAGGAACCAGACATTTTCCCACCCGAACCCTTTAGAATTACAAAATCGTATACTTGATACACAGGAGGATTATAATCAAAAATTTTCTTAGATATCTCTGAACTTGTATCTCTACTACCTCCTGGCGTGGAATGTTCTTTTCCACCAGGTTCAAAATCTACATTGAAATGTTTCCACCTCATAGCCCAATCAACTCTCCAACGTAGCTTTACATTTCCTTTTTTTGAAAAATCAATTTCTTCCTCATTACCACATTTACATTCATATTTTATTTTATACTCTCCATCATAATAAATTATTTTTGTAAAATCTTTTTTACATTTAGTGCAATAAATTTGAACAGACCACCAATCTCCTGGAAGTTCTTCTTTTCTATGAGTATTCAAAATCTTTTTTATTTCTTCATTTTTATTTAATGCAAATTTTATTTCATTTTTATATTCACAATTTTCGTATTTTTCAGTTTCATAGATATATTCAGGATTTATCCCAAGTTTTTTTGCTTCAATCTCGAATTCTTTTTCAAAATGTTCAGCATAAGAAGCATGACAACCCCAGGGGTCTGGAACTTTGCTTACTGGCATACCAATAAATTCATTCCATTTTTCTGGAATATTATTCGGAACTTTTCTGAATCTGTCATAATCATCCCAAGAATGTATACATCTTAGTTTAATACCTTTTGATTTAAGGGCTTTTTTCACTATATCTACAGTCATTTCTTCTCTAAAATTTCCTATATGAATAGTTCCGCTGGGAGTTATTCCACTCGCAATTGTATTAATATCTTTTTTTCTTTCAATAATTTTTTTTGCTATTTTATCTGCCCAATATATATCCTCCATAATATATTCAAAAAAGACAACACTTATAAAAATTACTAGCAAAAGTTATAATATGAATTGGGACTTGATTACAGCAGTTATATTTTATTCAATTGTCGGCATTCTTATTTACAAATACAGGGATAAATTTGAAAGAATGTACAAAATATTTATTGTATACAAAACAGAAAAAGGACTTAATCTCATGCGAAGATTAGGAAAATATAAATCCTTTTGGAAAATCTTTTCTACAATCGCAATTCCCACAGCTGTATTTTTTATGGCTTTTGCTGGATTCGAACTTTTCAATAATCTTTTGAGAATTCAACAAGGAACTGCCGGAGCGGGAGTTGGTGTTGTTATTCCAGGTATTAGAGTGCCAGGTTCTCCTATTTTTGTTCCTTTTTGGCCTGGTATAATAGGAATTGCTGTTTTATGTATTGTTCACGAATTTTCTCACGGAATTGTTGCTGCAGCAGAAAATATAGATTTAAAGAAAACAGGTTTTGGTTTTCTTGCAATACTTCCACTGGCTTTTGTTGAGTTGGATGAAAAACAACTCATGGAAGCAAGTCCTCTAAAAAGGATGAGAATTCTTGCTAGTGGAGCATTTGGAAATGTTACATTATGGTTGATTTTATCACTTATACTTTCATTATTATTTATACCTGTTATTTCTCAAATGACTGTTCCTCAAGGAATGTACATTGCAAGTGTAGAAGAAGGGTTTCCTGCTGAATTGTCAGGACTCGAACCTGAAGAAATAATGATAAACATAGATGGCAAAGAAATTTTAACTCAAAATCAATTTACCGAAGTTCTAAGAAGTTATGAACCTGGAGATGTTATCACAATAGAGACTAAGACGGGATTTTTTGAAGTAGAAACAACTATGCACCCAGAAGACGAGACAATACCGTATATAGGAGTTATGGTTTCTGAAGAATGGGATGTTTCACCTGAAGCATCAGAAAGATATGGTATTGGAATTCCAATGTTTTTATTTGTGTTTGATGTTATAACTTGGACCGCAATATTGAATTTGTTAGTTGGTATAATGAACTTTTTACCAATATGGGCTTTAGATGGCGGAGGAATATTACATGGGCTTTTATGTTATGTAACAAAAAACAAGAAAATTCAAGGCATATTATTGAACATAATATTTGCATTTTTCCTTTTGCTATTGATTTTGAACATTATTGGACCTGCAATCTTTTAAGTAAAAGTATTTATATTTGCGATAATTTTTAAAATGGTATAAAAATGGGAATTTTAAATCAAATAAAAAAATTGACAGGAAAAGATGAATCTAAAAGCGAATCCAAAAAGGATAAAAAAGAGAAAGTCGAAGATAAAACAGTAAAAATGGCAAAGAAAAAAGAATCAAAAAAGAAGAAAACAACTAAAAAGAAAACAACTAAACCTAAAAAGAAAACAACTAAACCTAAAAAGAAAACAACTAAAAAGAAAACAACTAAAAAGAAAACAACTAAAAAGAAAACAACTAAATCAAAAAAAGACGAAATGTATTTCTGCTTAAAATGTGATAGAGAACACACAGAATCTTCTAAAATAGGAAAAAATCATTATGATTTTAGACTTTCGGATGATTCTTTTTTTTGTGAAAAATGCGAAATTAGACACAATATGTCTTCAAAAATAGGAAAAAAACATAAAAAATATGATTTAACAAAAAAATCAAAAAAGAAAAAAACAAAAGAAGCAAAGAAAAGAGAAAAAAAATTATCCAAAAAAAGAATGGGCGAGCTTCTTAGAAGAGAAGATATTAAAGAATTGATTCATGAAATTGCAGATGAAAAAGGATACAAACTCTTTAAACATCTTGTAGAACAGGGCAAAGAAATTAATGAATTCAAACTCGCTGAAAAAGTAGGAGTTCAAATAAATAGAACACGTTCATTCTTGTATAGATTATATGAGCGTAATTTGGTTTCTTTTTCAAGAGAGAGAGATAAAGAAAAAGGGTGGTTCATATATTCTTGGAAAGCAGATATGGCAAAATTAAAAGAAATGATTCTCAATAAAAAAGATGAAGAGATAGCTAGACTCAAAAGAATAGAAATGGAAGCTCAACAATTTTTTAGATGTAAATCTTGTGAAAAAGATTTTAGTTATGTTGAAGCGATGGAATCTACCTTTTTTTGTCCAGTTTGTGGGGATTATTTAGAAGCCATTGAAACAGATGAAATGCATAAGGAAATAAAAAATAAAATTGATGAAATTATAAAAGATAAAAAAGAGATTGAAGAGATATAATTTTAAGAATAGCCCCGCGCGGATTCGAACCGCGGCCACCGGGTCCAAAGCCCGGCATCCATAGCCGACATGGACGCTTACGCGTCGTCTGCTTTGACCATTTTCCAACCTTTTCTTACAGATTTTTGCTTTCTTATAAGAAAATGTTTCTAGACTACGGGGCTATTTTACGTATTGTTTCTGTGTTTCTTCTCTTTTTATATTTACTCCTTATCTGTTCTTCCATTTTTTTAAAAGAGTCTTTTAATGTATATATTAAATTATACCCTTGCCAAGGTTCTTTTTGAGTAACCACTTTTCCTCTACCTGCTTTTTTGTGTAAATGTATTTTAACTTCGAAACTTCCTTGATTTGGCTTAGAGCCATGAATTTTCTTTATATGTACTTCTATTCTTTCTAAATCATCACATATCTTTTTCATTCTTGTTATCTCTGGTTTTAAATTTTCTTTAATCAAATCAACAGTTTCTATTTTGAGGTCATACCCTGAAAAGTTTAGCCAAACACCATCTCTAAACTTTCTCTCAACAAGTTTATCTAAGACATACCATCTTTCGAATATTCCTATAACATATCCATTATCATCTAGAACAGGAACACCCTTAATTTGTTTTTCAAGAAGTTCTTTAAGTGCTTCTGAAATTGTTTTATCTGGATTTATTTTTGGGAATTCTGTTTCCATAAAATTTTTTACTGGGAGTGATAAAGGATTCTCTTTTTTACCTGCTCTATCTTTTCTTCCCATTTTTTCTTTTGGAAATCTATAAAAATTTTTGAGTATGTCTATAGAAGATATCATACCTATACACTTTCCATTCTCATCAACTATAGGAAGTCTTTCCCATCTGTGAAATCTCATTATTCTTCTAGCTTCAGAAACAGAGTCATTCTCTTTAAGAAGTTTTATAGATTCATTCATAACGTCTTTTATTTTTATATCTTCTATTTTTTCACTATTAATCATTTTATTTAATATGTCATAATCAGATACCAAACCAATTATTTTTTCATTTTCTAAAATAGGTATTGCTTCAAGTCCACTTTTTACCATAAGCGTAATTAATTCATCTATATCCATATCCTCGTCAGCTTTTGGAGTTTTTATCATTAACCTCGATATTTTCTCTTCTGAGTTAGCTCTAAAAACATCTAATATGTCATAATATGTAGCCATTCCAACATACACACCATCTTCTAATATCGGAATTTCTTTGATACCATACTTTTCCATTTTTGATACAGTATCTTTTATAGTTTCTTCAGGATTGGATGTTATCAAATTTGTGTTCATTACATCTTTAGCAGTTTTCATTACAATCACCTAACTTAGTTATAAATTATCAGAATTATAAACTTTTTGTCATATACTGCTTATCTTTTTTATAACCAAATTTTCTATAATATTCTCTTACACCTATTCCAGATATGACATATATCTTTTTGTAATTATTTTCTTTTGCTATTTTCTCCGCTTCTTTTAAAAGTTTTTTTCCATACCCTTTATGTTGCCAAGTCCCCTTTTTACTTATCTGTATTTGTTTTCCATAAACGTGAAGTTCTCTTATTATCGCCTTTTTAGCTAATCTAAGCCTTAAAAATCCTATCAATATATTATTTTTATCCGAGAATTGAAGGAAATATTCATCTCCTTCAGATGCATTATATTTTATTTTTTTAAGTTTTATAGATTTTTTACATATATTTCCTCCTCTTTTAAGAAAATGTCCAACTTCTCTGCATCTGATACAATTGCATTTCATGCCTTTCTTTTTCATGTCTCTTTGGATTATTTGGCGTAAATTTGTTTTTTTTATTCCAGCTTCTATTTCAGTTCCAGGTATATCTCTTTCTATTCTCATTATTCTAACCCATTCAGGAATATCCTTTTTTAATTCCAATATAACTTCTTTTGCATAGTTCTCATCGATAGGTTTATACTCTTTGTTTTTCCACATTTTGTAAAGTTTCGAACCTCTTGTTACAATAGTGGGATATATTTTTAACATATCAGGTTTAAAATCTGGGTTTTTAAAAATTTCATTTAATGCTTCTATATCCATTTTCTTTGATGTTCCTGGAAGGCCTAACATCATATGATATAAAACTTTGAAACCCATGTTTTTCAAAATTTTTGTTGAGTTAATCACATCCTTTATTTTATGTCCTCTATTTATTTTTTTGTATATATCATTATATATTGTTTGTACGCCCAATTCAACTCTTGTGCCACCAAAATCTAACATTTTTTGAGCAGTTTTTTCTTTAGCATAATCCGGACGAGTTTCAAAAGTAATGCCTATACACCTTTTTTTTGCAGTTTCGTTTTGTTTTTGGATAGTCTTTAATCTAGGCATTTTTTTAGGCATTTTTTTAGGATAATTGTTCATAGCGAGCAAACATTTCTTTACAAAGTCTTTTTGATATTTTTCAGGAGTGGAAGGAAATGTTCCACCCATTATTATTAGTTCTATTTTTTCAGGGTTGTGTCCTATTAATTCCAACTGTTCTAATCTATTTTGAACTTGTTTGTACGGGTCAAATTTATTTGATATCGCTCTTCTTGTTGCCGGTTCTTTCCCAGTATAACTTTTTGGGATTTCTTCGAATTTAGGGCAATATATACAGTTTCCTGGGCATTTGTGAGGTTTGCTCATAACAGCAACTACAGCAACACCAGAAATAGTTCTTGTTGGTTTTATTCTTAAAATTTCATAAAATTTTCTTTGTAGTTTTTTATTAGCCCTTGAAAGTATTTCAGAATTACTTGGAAATCTTTTTAGATTATATTTAGACGCGAGTTTCCTCTTTCTTATAGAAAGTTCTTTTTCTGTTTTTATTTTACCACTTTTTATTTCATCGAGTAATTTTTTCGGAACATCCATAAACTATTTAATTCTATTATTGCTTTTTAAGCTTATGTTGAACGAAGATTACTATTGTGATAAATGTGATAGAACTCACAAAACAGGTTCTAAAATTTGGAAAAAACACAAAAAAGAAAAATTAAAAATTAAAAAGATTAAACCCACAAATAAAAAATCAAAAAATAATAATAAAAAGAATAACAAAGATATTTATGACGAGAATTTTGTGGACGAAATTATAAAAGAAATAGAAAATGGAGAAGAGTACTCTTTTGAAATTCCACAAAAAGAAGTTGGAGAGAGCAATGCAAGTTTGTGGAAAAGAATTGCGGCATATCTAATTGATTGCTCATTTTTTTATTTAGTGCTTTTTCAGATTTTTATGTTAATATTTCTTCCAATGGTTGGATTGGATTTTGAAACTGTCGCAGATTTAGAAGCGTATGTAATTGCTAATCCACACGCATTAGGACTTCTCACAATCGGATTTTTTTCATCACTTTTTATTTTTTTAGCATATTTCATGCTTGTTGAAAAAAACTTTAAAACAACAATAGGTAAAAAACTCATGAAATTAGAAATTAAAAGTGAAAATACATTGACATACACAGACGTATTTTTTAGGAATATTACAAAAACTGTTATGTTTTTCTTGCTTCCCTTTGATCTTTTAGGGATGCTAGATAATAAAAATCAAAGATTTACAGAAAAATTATCAAGGACTAAAATTATATATTATATGCGTCTCTCGATAATATACGAATCGTGGTAAATATGGAAGAAATTTGGAAAACAATCAAAATTTTAATTTTGCTACTCTTGTTTACTGTAATAACTGCATATTTTATAGGCTATATATTTAGTGAACCGAGTGGAAATGTTGCACATATACGAATAAGAGGTGAAATAATTTCAGATGAAGGATTCTTTACTACAGGTGTTTCGAGCCAAAAATTAGTTAATCGAATAAATGCTGCAAATAAAGACCCAAGGATTGAAGCATTACTTGTTGAAATAAATTCGCCCGGTGGAACTGTAATTGCCACAAGAGAAGTTGCAGATGCATTAAATAATGTCAATAAGACAACAGTCTGTTGGATGAGAGATGTGTCAACGTCTGGCGCATATTGGATTGCTTCAAAATGCGATAAAATTGTTGCTAACGAATTTACTATTACTGGGGGAATTGGTGTAACAGGCAGTTATTTAGAATTCTCAGAACTTTTTGAAAAGTATGGAATAGGTTACGTAAGAATCGTTAGTGCAGAAGATAAAGATATGGGAAGTCCTTTTAGAGAACCTACACAAGAAGATATTGAAACACTTCAAGGGATGATTGATAGAATACATGAAGTTTTTGTTGAAGATGTTTCTGAAAGTAGACAGTTATCTGCGGAAGAACTCGAAAAAATTTCAAAAGGTTCTATATTTTTAGGAGAAGAAGCGTATAATATTGGGCTTGTGGATGTTTTAGGTGGAAAAATTGAAGCCATCGAAATCATAAGATATGAAACAAATATAACTGAAATAAATCTACTTGAATACAAGGAAGAATTGTCTTTTTTAGATTTAATGACAATGTCTATGTCTCAACACATTTTAGAATTTTTAACAACAAGAAGAATTAATATCAATGCAATCTAATTCTCATTACAAAATAAAAAAATAAGACGCCTTATATATGGCGTCAAAACAAGTGGGGGATGAAAACCGAAGTTTTCATCGAATATAAATTCAATTTTTTTATTACTTCTTTGGCAAACTTTCCCAGACCTGGTTGAACATATGACTCAACGCTGTAGACATTGTCTGTGAATTTAACCAAACACCCAAATCATATTGTGGATGTAATTCTCTATCATTTTGTGTTAACATAACTGTTTGTTTTCCATCTATAACAGCGAACCTTGCATCCATGTCTTTAACATGTCTTACTTCAGCAAGAGATTTCAGTTCTTTTAATGCTTGAGAATTTGTATCTGTTATAGGTGCAGCAATCTTTATTTTAACACCTCTGGTTTTTGCAGCTTTCAAAGACTTTTTAAGTGAGTCTAGCTGTCTATTCAATCCTTCTTCAGAAGTCATTAACACAACACTTTCTTTTGCATTTTTGATTAATGTTTCCATGTGACTATAAACATTATCTCTTCCTTTTAATGCTCCAGATATTTCTGTAGGTTCTATATAATTGATACCTTTCGAATATAGATTTGTTAATGTTTTTAATATAGGACTTTCTTTTACCTTTTCTAATTTATCTATTTTTTTACTTGCTTCTTTATCAACGTTCTTTTTATGTCTTTCAACCACATCATTTGGAGAAACTGCAATGTATTGTATTGGTTTCCCTAACTTCATTATAACGAATCCTTTCTTTTCTAGAGATTCTAAAATATCATATGTTCTTGAACGTGGAACATTTGCTATCGTACTTAGTTCTCCTGCAGTAGATATTCCTCTAGAAAGTAAACCAACCCAAATCCTTACTTCATAAAGATTTAAATCGAATGTCCTTCGTAATTTTGCTAATGTTTCATCTTTTAAAACCATTTTATCTCATCCCCCTTTTGGTATATTATTTTAATGATTTTTTTATTAATATATGTTTCCTTCCTGCTGAGTTGTCAATTTATATGCACTTTTAAATTTACCATTTAAGAGTAACTATACTATAACACCCCTCATTTATAAATGTTTCTATCTTCAAATTTAAACTTTTAATTAAAAGATTTCTTTGCTCTTTCTAATTTATACATTTTTTTATAATTTTTATATTCATTTATCTCCGAGATTTTTCTAAAGCTCTCGGAAAATGTTACAAGCATCCGATCAAAATTTTTTTATCACATTTATCTATAATCAAAAAATAATTGTTACGATTATAAATTTTACTTTTTATAAAGAATTTTTTTTACATTTGGTCCCATATTCAGAGAGTTCATATTTTCATATTGGCTTCTTGTAAGCACTAGTGGTTTTATTGAATAAGCAAATTCTTTTTTTATAGCTTCACAAATCTCTTGTATTTTTTCAGTTTTAACATTTCCAACAATCAAAACACTTGCCCTATCTTCTCCTTGATCTAATAGATATATTTCTTCTGTCTTTTCCTTAGATACAATTATTGTAAAAATTTCAATTGGTGTTTTTTCAGGAATTAATTTTTCAAGAAGTTTATACGTCTTTGATTGTTCATTAACTTCATAAAAATGAGTAGCACCAATTTTTTTCTTTTTTAACAAATCTGCTTCAATCAATTTTTTGAAAATTCTGTGAACTGTTGAAACAGGTATTTTAGTTTTTCTAGAAACCTCTCTAACTCCAATAGTTTTCTTACCTCTTACTTCAGATAGAACATCAATTATTTTTTCATCAAAAATATTTTTTAATATTTCTTGCATATTTTCTACATGAAATTATGCTATAAAAATGTTTCTATTTTGGAACACTGTTCTAAATATGAAACCCATATATTTTTATTGTAGTTATTCCTTAGAATTTATATGGATTTGTTTGAAGCAATATTCGAAAGAAGAAGTATAAGACGTTTTATAGATAAACCTGTTGAAGAAGAGAAAATAGCCAAAATTCTTGATGCAGGCAGATGGGCACCAACAGTTGGAAATCTTCAAGAATGGAGATTCATAATTGTTAGAAACAAAGAGAAAAAATTAAAGCTTGCTCAAGCTGCATTTGGACAGAATTGGATGGTTAATGCATTTTTAATTATAGTAGTTATAACAAATGATCAGAGAATAACACGCGCATATGGCGATAGAGGCAAGGATTTGTACATTAAACAGGATGCAGCGGCATCAATTCAAAACATTCTTTTAGCGGCACATTCTTTAGGATTGGGTGCTTGTTGGGTGGGTTCATTTGATGAATCTATTTTAAGAAGAGTTTTAATGATTCCAGATAACATAAGCATTCATGCGATGATACCTGTTGGTTATCCCGCGGAGAAACCAAATCCACCACACAGAATCAATTTAAACAATATAACTTATTTTGATGAGTATGGAAAAGAATGGGTAAAAGAAGGAACGTTCTTTCCAAGACTATAGTCACTAATGAGTAAATATTTATCTCTTCAAAATGAGCTTTTTTCCACATGAAAAGCCCATTTATATCCTAAAACATAATAATAAGAACATATGGATTGTATTAATGAAAAGTATATAAATAAAGAGAACATTAATTAGTTTACTTTTGTTTTAAACCTTGAAAACGTATGATTTCTTTCAGTTTGATTTCCAAACTTCTTAAAGTCAACAAAATTTTTCTGTTAACTTCTAATGCCTATAAAAACAAGAGATATATAAAAACTTTTCGGTTGGTGCATAAAAGCATAATCACCAACAAAAAATAAATTACGGGCAACAAAAAAAGAAGAAAATAGGGGGATAAAAATGAGCTTTATTGTGCAAGACGCTTTGAAAGCTGCAAAAGAACAAGAAGAAAAATGGAATGAAAATATGGTAGGAAAAGCCAATATAAAAGTAATTGGCGTAGGAGGAGCTGGAAACAATATGGGTGACTGGCTTTACCACAAAGGTGTCAAAGGTGCTGAAATAATATTAGCAAATACAGACAAAGCACACCTTGATGCGAGAGAATCCGACAGAAAAATTTTGATCGGACAAGAATCAACAAGAGGACTTGGAGCAGGAGGATATTTGGAAGTTGGCGAACAGTCAGCAAAAGAATCACTTCCTGAACTAAAAGAAGCTCTTGGAAGTGCAGACATGGTTTTTGTTTGTGCAGGAATGGGAGGCGGAACAGGAACAGGTGCATCACCAATTGTTGCGCAAGTTGCTAAAGAAAAAGGAGCTATTGTAATTGGTACAATAACTATGCCATTCAAAATTGAAAAAGCAAGAATCGAAAAAGCAGAAGAAGGATTACAAAAATTGAGAAGAAACTGTGACACTGTAATTGTAATCGACAACAACAGACTAATCGAAATTGCAGGACAATTGCCTATCAGTCAGGCATTTGGAGTAGCAAATGAA
>PWUQ01000097.1 GCA_003563585.1 Candidatus Parvarchaeota archaeon | reverse complement strand
AAACAGAAATTTTTCTGGATACAGACTATGCAAAAACAATGTATAAAACTGCAGTAGAAGTCAGCAAGAAAATAACTTATTCCACTGCAAAAGCCGTGTTTGGATTCAATGATTCTACAAATATTGGAAGTATTTTTTATACGAGTATGCAGGCAGTTCCTGCCTTTCTTCCAACAATCAGGGAAGGAAAACCAACAAAATGTTTAATTCCTCATGCAATTGATCAGGACCCGCATTTTAGAGTTGCGAGAGATGTAGCTCCAAAACTGAATTATCCAAAACCCTGTTCTATTCATTGCAAGTTCCTTCCTTCTTTAAGAGGGTCCAATGAAAAAATGTCTGCATCAGGAGAACATACTGCTGTTTATGTAACTGATGATGAAAAAACGGTTAAAAATAAAATTAATAAATATGCCTTTTCAGGAGGCAGAGAAACCGTTGAAGAACACCGGAAAAAAGGTGGAAATCCAGATGTAGATGTTTCATATCAATGGCTCACTTTCTTTGAGGAAGATGATAAAAAATTAAAAACAATATACAATGATTATAAAAACGGAGATCTTCTTACAGGGGAATTAAAAGCGATTCTAATAGAAAAACTTAACAAGTTTTTAAATGAACATAGAAAAAAGAGAGAAAAAGCAAAGAAAAAAGTAGATAAATTCATAATAAAGGATTAATAAAATGGCAGAAAGAAAATATGATAAAATTTCAGCAATAGCAAAAAGAAGGGGTATATTCTGGCCCAGTTCTGAAATTCACGGCGGAATTGCAGGTTTTTTTGATTATGGTCCTATTGGCGCATTACTTAAAAGAAATATTGAAGACAGATGGAAAGAACTTTTTGTTGTAAAGGAAGGAATGTTTTTCATTGAAACTCCTACTTTAATGCCGGAGCCAGTTTTTAAGGCATCTGGTCATTTAGATCATTTTAAGGATTTCATGGCAGTCTGCAAAAAATGTGGAAACACTGAAAAAGTTGATGAAATTGAAGTCAGTAAAAAAGGAGAATCTAACATAAAATGCAGTAAATGCAAAGCAGACATTGAACTTAAGAATTTTAATTTAATGTTTAGAAGTGAAGCAGGAGCCGGAAAGAAAACAGATCCTGTTTATTTAAGACCTGAAACTGCACAAGGTATGTTCGTTGCATTTTCTAGATTGAAAAGAGTTGCCAGAAAACAACTTCCTTTTGGTGTATGTCAGATTGGAAAAGCATACAGAAATGAAATTTCTCCAAGACAAGGAATGATACGATTAAGAGAATTTACCCAGGCTGAAGCAGAAATTTTTTGCAATCCTTCTGAAAAAAAACATCCAAACTTTAATGAAATTAAAAAAGAAAAATTCGCATTTCTTCCTGTTAAATTCCAGGAAAAAAACAAAGAATCCGAAATTATTACAGTTGAAGAAGTTTTCAAAAAAGGCTGGATGACTAATGAATATTTAGCTTATTATCTGGTTCTTTCAGGAAAATTTTTCCTTGATATTGGTATTCCAAAAGAAGCAATTAGATGCAGACAACATTTAAAAGATGAAAAAGCGCATTATTCAAAAGACACGTGGGATATTGAAATATACTCAGAAGATTTTGGTTGGGTTGAAGTTGCCGCAATTGCAAACAGAACTGACTTTGATTTGGGTTCTCATGCAAAAGCTTCTGGAGAAAATCTTGAAGTACAAGTTGAAGACAAAAAAATACTGCCTCATGTTATAGAAGCAAGTTTTGGTGTTGACAGGCCTTTTTATTCTGTTCTTGAACATTCTTTTACAGAGGAAGAAAAGAGAACTTATTTTGCATTCAACAAAAAAGTAGTTCCTTATGAGGTGGCTGTTTTTCCTCTGATTTCAAAGAAAAAGCTTCCTGAAAAAGCAAAAGAAGTTTATTCTTACCTTGCTGAAAACGGAATAACTGCTCAGTATGATGATTCTGGCTCAATTGGAAGAAGATATGCCCGAGCAGATGAAATTGGAATTCCTGCATGCATCACAATTGATTTTGATACTTTAGATGATAATTCAGTTACAGTAAGGGAAAGAGACTCTACTAAACAAGTCAGAGTTAAAATAAAGGAAAAAGAAGAACTTCTAAATACTATTAAAACATATTCTAAATAGAGATGGGAACTTTATCTAAATTTAAAAAAAGAATTGCAGAATTGAACTCTGCTATTGCATCTGCTGAATCCGCTGACTATGACCCAAAAGCAAATGAGATAAAAAATTTTGAGGCAGGTCGAGCAAAATATTTGAAAATCTCTGTTGGAACTGCAATTAAACTTCTTAAAAGAGATGCATGGGATTTAGTTGAACTTGGAAAATTAGATAAAGATAATAGATACATTATTCTTCAAATACTAGGACATATTGAAAAACTTAGAAATGATATGCCTTATTCTAACATCAAAAAAGAAATTGCAGAAATTTCAAGATTAAGTGATTCGCTTGTTCCACTTCAGGAATCTTCTTCTGAAAAGGCACCTCAGTTTATTGAAATTCCTGAATTACCTGAAGAAATAGAAGGTGCTATTGCTGCAGATTTAAATGAAATGCGAAAATGTTTTGAGGCAGAAGCATATAGGTCCTGTGTAGTTCTTTGCGGAAGAGTTCTTGAAACTGCTCTTTTAAGAAAATATTATGATTTAACTGGAAAAGACTTGCTTGAGACAAGTCCTGGAATTGGTTTGGGAAAAGTTGTAGGTAAGCTACATGAAAGAGATGTCGAACTTGATCCTGGCTTAAAACAGCAGATTCATTTAATAAATCAAGTAAGGGTGTTTTCTGTTCACAACAAGAAGGATGAATTTTATCCAAGCAAAGGACAGGCACAGGCAATGATTTTGTATACCTTAGATGTTTTAAGGAAACTATTTTAACTTTAAAAACAATTTATATCCAATGATAAACGCACCTACATTTGATATGTTTGAAATTTTTTTAGCGGCAATTCTGTTTTTGGTTCTTTTTT
>PWUQ01000009.1 GCA_003563585.1 Candidatus Parvarchaeota archaeon | reverse complement strand
TTCCTTTCTCATATACTCACCAAAAAGGTTAGCAATATATTCTAATTCTTCTTTACTAATTCCATCCTTCATACTATGCATGTTGTAATTTTAATATTGATTCTTTGTAATTATCCATTGTTCTTTTGAAGACATCTTGGAGAAATTTCTTTTGTTCTTTTGTTAATTCTTTTTTACTCATAACGGGTGTATTATATACAAGTTGAAAAAGGTTTGTAAAGGAAATATAATCTCTATTATTATATGGGCGATTAGCTCAGCTGGTTAGAGCGTCACATTGACATTGTGGAGGTCACAGGTTCGAGTCCCGTATCGCCCATGCCGCTAACTTATAGTTTTTTCTGAAAATTAAAACTTGAATAATCCAATGAAAACAATAAACAGGGATATTGTATCAGCCCTAATATATTCCTTAGATAATAAGATATTAATGGGGAAAAAAGATCCTAATAAAGGAGGTGTATACATAGATTGTTGGCATATACCGGGAGGTGGGCTAGATGAGAATGAAGATATGGTAGAGGCATTGAAAAGAGAAATTTTTGAGGAAACAGGTATAATAATTAAAGATGCTAAATTAATTGATGATATAGGGAAAGGTGTATCAGAAAAGATATTGGAAGATACTAAAGAGAAAGTTTGATACAGAAAACTTAAAAGCTTAGAAAACATTTATAATCGCATACAAAAGGAGGTAAGATTATGTTGAAATTAAGAGAAATATCCAAAGCATACGGTTTGAGAGTTTATACAGACGAAGGAGAATACTTCGGAGACATAGAAGAAGTAATTATACAGAATAACAAAATTTTTGGATGGAGAATCAAATCAACAAGAAATAGTGTGCTTCAAAAAACTATATCGGGAGCAAGAGGCGTAGTTGTACCACACCAATTGGTTAAAGCTTCAGGAGATATAGTTATAATTTCAAAAGCAGCAGTTTCTGTAGAACCAAGGGATGCAGAGATAGAAGAAGCAGAGTAATTCTAAACTTTTATATATCTCTTTTTTTTATTCTTTTTACTAAACATGGCAAGTAAAGATAAATTAAAATTCAAAAAGACTGAAGAAATAGATGTCCCGGACAAAATAGTAGATCAGGTAATAGGACAGGAAGATGCCATAAATGTAATTAAAAAAGCAGCTAAGCAAAGAAGGCACGTACTTCTTATAGGTAAACCAGGAACGGGAAAAAGCATGATTGGACAAGCCTTAGCAGAGCTTTTGCCAAAAGAAAAATTAAAAGATGTTCTTTGTCTTCCAAACAAGAAAGATGAGAACAATCCTAAAGTAAAAATAGTTCAAGCAGGATTGGGTAGCAAAATAATTGAAAAAACAAAATTGAAAGCACTCACACAATTATCTGGCAAGAATCAATGGATGTTTATTGTGGTTATATTCGCGATTATATTTGCAGCTTCGATTATTTTAGATTGGATTGTAGGAAGACAGGCAAGCGAAATAATGCAAGCCGCAACAAGAATATCTGGAACCATGATTATAATTACACTTTTCATAGGTGTATTGGTTTTTTATTCTCTTTACAAAATCCAATCTCAGAGAAGACAAATAATAGGACCAAAATTAATAGTGGATAATTCAAAAAAAGAATCTCCATTCATTGATGCGACAGGACTTCATGAAGGAGCTCTTTTAGGAGATGTGCAACACGACCCATTTCAGACAGGAGGATTAGGCACTCCTGCTCATGAGAGAGTTTCTGCAGGAGCTCTTCATAAAGCTAGCGGAGGAGTTTTGTTTATTGATGAAATTGCAACATTAAATCCTGAAATGCAGATATCTATATTAACTGCAATGCAAGAAAAGAAAATGGCTATAACAGGACGTTCAAAAAGAAGTGCAGGCGCTATGGTAAAAACAGATCCAGTGCCAACAGATTTTGTTCTTGTGGCGGCTGGAAATATCGAAACTATGCAGAAAATGCATCCAGCTTTGAGAAGCAGGATAAGGGGTAACGGTTACGAAATTTACATGAAAGATAAAATAAAAGATAACCCTGAAAATGTGGAAAGATTTGCAAGATTTGTAGCTCAGGAAATAAAAAAAGACAAAAAAATACCACACTTCACAAAAACTGCTGTTAAAGAGATAATAAAAGAAGCGAGAAGAAGAGCTGGAAGAAAAGGATACCTTTCTCTAAAATTAAGGGATTTAGGAGGACTCATAAGAGTTTCAGGTGACATAGCAAAAGAAGAAGGAAATGATTCTGTAAGTGCTAAACATGTTCAAAAAGCTAGAAAATCTGCAGCGACATTAGAACAACAAATAGCGGAAAGATATACATTCGACAAAAAAGAATACCAGATAATAGGAACAAAAGGAACGCAAATTGGAAAAGTAAATGGACTTGCTGTGATAGGCGGCGGAGAAATCGGCTCAGGAATTGTTCTTCCAATAGAAGCATCAGTTGTTCCCGCATTCGAAAAAGGAAGAGGAAAAATATTAGCAACAGGAAAACTCGGAGACATAGCAAAAGAAGCAATAACAAATGTTAGTGCGATAGTGAAAAAATACTCCGGGAAATCTTTGGGTATGTTTGATATACACATTCAGTTCCTTCAAACTTACGAAGGACTCGAAGGAGACTCAGCTTCAATCTCAGTTGCTTCAGCAGTTGTTTCTGCATTAGAAGAAATACCTATTAAACAAAATTTAGCTATGACAGGTTCTTTATCAATAAGAGGAGAAGTGCTTCCAATAGGAGGAGTCAATGACAAAATAGAAGCAGCAAAGGAAGCCGAAATAAAAACAATAATAATACCTAAAGCAAATGAAAAAGATATATTGATAGACACAAAAGGAATAAAAATAATTCCCGCAAAAAATATCGCAGAAGTTCTTGAACACGCGTTAAAATGGCCAAAAGGAAAAAAGAAGATTCTTACAAAAATAAAAAAATCAATAAAATAGTGGAAATAGATTTAAATACAAACTTTCTCAGAAAATCAT
>PWUQ01000047.1 GCA_003563585.1 Candidatus Parvarchaeota archaeon | reverse complement strand
ACTTTTCAAGCGGCAAGAAGGAATTTCTGGAAGGAATTAAATGTGAAATTGTTGAAGGAGACATACTGAATCAAGAAGAAATTGAAAACGCGATGAAAAATGTTGATATATGTTATCATATAGCCGCAGACCCGGATGTAAAAGGCAGTTATAAAAAACCTGTTGAAAACTTTGAACAGGACTGCAGAGGAACTCTTAATGTTTTGGAAGCTTGCAGAAAAAATAATGTAAAAAAATTGATTTTCGCATCAAGTTCTGTTGTTTATGGAAACGCGGAAATGCCTACTCCGGAAACAGCTCCAATAAATCCGATAAGCAATTATGGTGCCGCAAAAACGTCGAGCGAGAACTACCTAATGAGTTATTCACATTTATACGGAATTAAATGCTTATCATTGAGATATGCAAATATTATCGGACCTAAATTGACTCATGGAATAATATTTGATTTTTACAATAAATTAAAAAATAATTCAAAAGAATTAGAAATCTTAGGGGATGGCACCCAGAAAAAATCTTATTTGCACGTAAAAGATTGCGTTGATGCAACTGTTTTTCTCGCTGAAAACATAAAAGATGGTTTTGAAGCATATAATATAGGCAGCGAAGAACAAATTTCCGTCAAAGAAATAGCGGATTTGATTGTCAATGAAATGGGATTAGAAGTTGAATATAATTTTACTGGTGGAAGCATTGGATGGAAAGGAGATATTCCAAAAATGCTTCTTTCTATAAATAAAATAAAAAATCTCGGCTGGAAACCAAAACACACAATAAAAGAATCAATAAAAGACACATTAAATTACTTAAGAGGTGATAAAATATGAAACCTAAAACTGTAGCTAGGACAATGTTAGAAGAATCAGAGGAAATAGATAATATCGAAGATGTTTTAAAAAAGATTGATTTAGTTGACAAAAAGTACAAAAGATTGATTGAAGCAAAAGACGACGAATTAATTACTAAGGCATACGAAGAAAAAAAATTAGAAGTTTATAGAGAATATTTCAATATGGAACAAAAGACATATTAAATTATTTGAGGGGATAAAATGAGAAAAGCAATTATATTGGCTGGAGGATTCGGCACAAGACTGCAACCATTAACGTTTGCACGTCCAAAACACATGCTTCCTTTGGTAGACAAACCAATGTTAAGACATATTGTAGATTATTTAATTGAAAATGATTTTGAAGAAATATGGATTTCTATAGGCAGTGATGAACTTTTCAAAGAAATAGAAGAATATTTTGAAAAAAAACAATTAAAAGCTAACATACATTTTATAAAAGAACCCAAAAAACTCGGTGGCGTGGGTGCAATAAAATACGCCATGAGAGAAGCTGAGATTGACGACACATTTGCATTAATTCTCGGAGACAACATAACAGACATAGAATTAAATGATATGTTTTTGTTTCACAAAAAAAATCCAGCAATTGCCACAATTGCTCTTGTTCGCACAGAAACACCGTGGAGATACGGCGTTGCTGAAATGAAAGATGATAATATTGTTGGTTTTGTAGAGAAACCCGCGATAGGTGAAGAAACATCAAATCTTATTGCAACAGGAATTTACATAATGGAACCAAAAATAATCAATTATATCCCTGAGGATTTTATGGATTCAACCGGAATGTTATTCCCTCTTTTATTAAAAAAAGGAGAATGTTTGAACGGATTCAAAAGCGATAAATTCTGGGTAGATGTGGGAAGACCTTCTTCTTATCTGGAAGCAACCGCAAAAATACTAAAAAGTTATGGAAAAGAAAACTGGATTGAAGATGGTGTTGAAATAGGAAAAAATACTGAACTAAACGGTCCTGTTGTTGTATACGAAGGAACTAAAATTGGCGACAATTGTAAAATAAAAAACTCAGTTATATTTGAAAACAACAAAATAGGAAATAATTGTAACATAACAAATTCTATACTAGATATTGGTTGTGAAATTGGGGATGGATTCAATGTCACAACAACATTAGGAAAAGGCTCAATATTGAAGAACAATGGCAACAATTAAAGACGAATTAAAAGAAAAGCTTACGAAAGAAGAAATGAATTCTCTAAAAAGAAGTTTTGATATAATAGGAGACATTGCTCAGTTAGAAATACCTGAGGGTTTAGAAAGAAAAGAAAAAATAATATCTGAAACATTAATGGAACTTCATAAAAATGTAAATGTTGTTGTTAAAAAAGTTGGAGCTACATCTGGTGAAGAGAGAATACGTCCTGTAAAAGTTATCGCAGGAGAAAATCGAACCAAAACAATTCATAGAGAAAATAATTATGAATTTAAACTTGATTTGAACAAAGTGTATTTTACTCCTAGATTAGTTACTGAAAGAAAAAGAGTAATTTCGCAAATAAAGGAAGGAGAAAATGTTTTTGATTTATTTGCAGGTGTTGGTGTTTTTTCAATACCATGTACAAAAAAAGCAAAAAAAGTAGTTGCTATTGACATTAATTCAGATGCTGTTGAATATATGAAAGAAAATGCTATGCTAAATAAAGTGTGGAGTAAAATGGAAATTTATGAAGGTGACTGCAGAAAAGTTATCGAAGAAAATAACTTTGAAAATTGTGCGGACAGAGTAATAATGAACTTTCCCATGCATTCTGAAAATTTTTTAGATGTGGCTTTTAAAATAGCAAAAGAAAATTGTGTAGTTCATTTTTACACCTTTTTAGAAGAAAGCGAACTTTTTGAAAAAGGTATAAAAACAATAAAAGATGCCGCAGAAAAATACGGCAAAAATATTGAAATACCCGAAAAAAAGACTTGTGGACAGCTGGCACCAAGAGTTTATCGGTGCGTTATTGATTTTAAAGTTCTATAATTTTATTCAGACAAAGAAACTATTTTTGATTTATAATCCACTTTATATTTTTCAAATATATTCTTAATTCTGTCTTTTTCTTTTAAAGGAATTAATATACTACTTTTGCCTATCTTTTTTCCATTTACTT
>PWUQ01000065.1 GCA_003563585.1 Candidatus Parvarchaeota archaeon | reverse complement strand
TACATCTTTTCAATTGGCCAAAAATAAATGATGAGTTTATAGATAAAAAATTGGAAAACTCAGTAAATAAATCAAATGAAATAATTTCGGCTGTTCTTTCAATAAGGGATAAAAAAAGAATAGGACTTAGATGGCCTCTTGAAAAAATATTAATTTTAACTAAAAACGATGAATCTGTTGAAAAAGCTATTGATTTAATAAAAAACCAGAGTAATGTAAAAAAAATTGAATTTATAGAAAAAAATCCAGATTGGGTAAAAAATCAGTTGAAAGTACATTATGACAAATTAGGTAAAAAATTCAAAGAAAAAGTTCCAAAAGTTGTTGGAACACTTATACAAATGAGTCCTGATGCTGTAAAATCAAAGCTGAAAAAGGAAAAGAAAATTTTAATAGAAGTAGACAATGAAAAATTCGAAATAGAGTCCGAAGATGTGTATATAGAAAAAGAACTGCCAAAAGAGTGGGAAAGCACAGAATACTCTGAAGGTATTGTTTTTGTATATCTGGAACAAAATGAGGAGTTAGTAGCAAAAGGATTTGTAAGAGAAATAATAAGAAGAATACAAGGACTAAGAAAAAAAGCGAAACTTGAAAAAACAGATAAAGCAGAAGCAGAAATAAAAGTAGATAAAGATTTAGAATTGATAATAAAGGATAATAATTCTGAAATAGAGGAGTGGACAAACACAAAGGTACTTTTTACAAATGAGGAAATAAATCATGAAATAAAAGATGAGACAAAAATAAGAGAAAAAACAGTAGAAATAGGATTAAACACCCTTTAAAAAGTTTTATAAACCCAGCATCACTTTAAACAACATCAAATTTTCTAGGTGATAAGATTGGCTAAAAAGAAAAAACTACCATATGAAATTGTTGTGCAAAATGTTGTTGCTTCCGCAAGTTTACACCATGAAATTCCTTTGGAAAAAATGGCGTTAACTCTTGAAAACACAGAGTACAATCCGGAACAATTCCCGGGACTGGTTTTAAGGCTTGCGAAAGGAAAAACTGCTCTTATTTTCTCTTCAGGAAAAATTGTATGTACTGGCGCTAAATCTGAAGCAGAAGTTAAAAAAAGCGTTTCAATGATAAAAAAGGAATTAAGAAAAATAGATATAGATATAAGAAAGCGTTCCGATATAACAATACAAAACATGGTGGCTTCTGGAAATATAGGTATGAAACTAAATCTAAATAAACTCGTGTTTAAACTTGAAAATTCGGAATACGAACCTGAACAATTTCCAGGACTTGTCTATAAAGTACCTCACTCACACATAACTTTCTTACTTTTTGGAACTGGGAAAATTGTATGCACTGGTGCCAAAAACGAAAAAGAGATAAATGACGCTGTTAAAAAATTAGTCAGTACTCTTAAAAAGCTAAATAAATAAAATTTCTGGCTTTGGGGTGAACATGGAAACGAAAACAATTAGTTTTGAAGAAAAGGTTATCGAGAAATTTGAAGAATTCATAACAAAATACTATTTAGAAGAATTAAGTGATGTAATAAATAAAGGAGAAAATTCATTATTGGTTAATTTTAACCAGTTGGATAAATTTAATCCTGAATTAATAGATTTTCTTATAGACAAACCCTTTGATTGTATGGAGCTTTTTCAAACAGCTCTCAGAAGAATTGAAATGTCTTCAGAAGTTGAAATAAAAATAAGAATATCTAATGTTCCCGAATCGAGAAGAGTTCTGATAAGAGATATAAGAAGTAAACATTTGAAAAAATTAATTTCAATCGAAGGTTTAATAAGACAAACATCAGATGTGAGACCTGTTTCCACAATAATGACTTTTGAATGCCCTTCTTGTGGAACTCAAATAGACGTGAAACAAACAGAAGATAAAGTTAAAACGCCGCATGTTTGTTCTTGTGGAAAAAAGGGTTCTTTTAAACTTATTGACAAAAAGCTTGTTGACACACAGAGAATAGTGGTTGAAGAAACACCAGAACAACTTCACGCAGATGTTCAACCAAGAAGATTGAGTATATTTCTAACAAACGATTTAGTAGAACCAAAAATAGAAAAGAAAACAACTCCCGGAACACGTGTAGTCATAAATGGTGTAGTTAAAGAAACTCCTATAAGAGACAGAGGAACAACAAGCACAAAATTTGACTTAGTTATGGAAGCAAATAATATCGAACTTTCAGAAAAAGAGTTTGAAGAACTTAAGTTGACTAAAGAAGACAAAAATAAAATAGAAGAAATGTCCAAAGACCCTAATATAGATAAAAAGTTGATAGCTTCTATAGCTCCTAGTATTTTTGGTTATGATACAATTAAAGAAGCAATAATGTTGCAATTATTCGGAGGGATGAAAACAGAACGTCCTGATAAAACTAACATACGTGGAGATATTCATGTATTATTAATAGGTGATCCAGGTGTAGCAAAATCTCAATTGTTAAAATATGTTTCTGCAATTGCTCCAAAAGCTAGATATGTTTCAGGAAAAGGAGCTACTGGCGCAGGATTAACTGCTGCCGTTGTCAAAGATGAATTTTTGAGAGGTTGGTCATTAGAAGCGGGAGCCATGGTTTTAGCAAACAAGGGAATTTGTTGTGTAGATGAAATAGACAAAATGGAACGAGAAGACAGAGTAGCAATGCACGAAGCAATGGAACAGCAAACAATAACAATTTCTAAAGCAAATATCCACTCTACGTTAAATGCTCAAACGACAATTTTAGCTGCCGCAAATCCAAAACTTGGAAGATTTGATCCTTATGTCCCTGTTGCTGAACAGATAAACATGCCTCCAACATTAATTTCAAGATTTGATTTAATTTTTCCTATTAGAGATTTACCAAACAAGCAAAAAGATGAAAGATTGGCGAGTCATATTTTAAGAACATTTAGGAAACCAGAAGAGATAATACCTGAAATACCTCCTGAAACAATGAGAAATTATATCGCTTATGCAAAAAAATATTGTAAACCAAAACTTTCAAAAGATGCTAT
>PWUQ01000052.1 GCA_003563585.1 Candidatus Parvarchaeota archaeon | reverse complement strand
TATTTTTTCTCTATTTATTTTATTTTCAACTTTATTATCGAAATCTGGTTCTTCAACAACGTCATTAGTGTCCTTTTCATAAATTGATTTTAATTTATTTACAGTAATTTCATTTACATTTTTTGAAAAATCTGAAAATTCGAAAAAACAAAAACAAGCAGAAAAAGTTAATCCACTTTACAATAAATTAAATGAGAGATTAGACAGCTTGGAAAATAAAATTGACAATTATATGAAATCTGAAGCAGAGCAGAAAACAGAATCAAAATCAGAACAGAAAACAGAAGAAGACCAATTTGACAATTTCATGTATAACAGATTAATACAAAAAATACAAAATCTTGAAGAAACACTTCAAGCATATGAAAATGAGAAAAATGGATTGGAACAATCTAAAGAAACTTCAGAATTAGAGGATATAGCTAAATCAGGATACTCGAACAAAAATACAATTTCGAAAAAGAAAAGTAAAGCAATAACAGACATCGATAAAATTTCGGAAAGAATAGGAAATGGAAAAGTCCTATATGGAATTAAGTTAGGAAAGAAATCAACTGAATTGGATTATATAGATGCATGTGAAGAACTTAAAGAAATAGAAGATATAAGTAAACCATTACAACTTTCATTATTAGAAGCAATTGAAACTTCTTATTCAGACATAAATGGAGAATTTGGAGATAACAGAGATAGATTAATAACTCTAGAAAAGGGAGGACTTGGTTCTTATGCATATGTGAATGATAAAGGAAGAAAAAAGAAATATAATTCTCCTTTTTCAATAAAGATACACACATTTGATAAAAAAGGAAAACTAATCTACACAGAACAGTTAAAAGAAGGATTGCTAGTGGTTGACCGGAAAAAAATCAAAAAATTCAGAAAACCTAAAATAGATTATTTCGATCCAAAAGAAGAATTACTAAAAGACAAAGGAATTACTAAAAGAAAAGGAATAATTTCATCAGTTAAAGATTGGTTTAGTACATACACACCTTTAGTTTATAGCGGGGTATAATTCGAATTTTAAAACCCGCAAACTTTTTAACTAAACATTAACTTGAAAATAATGATGAAAAATGGCTGAGATATCTCCTGTATTAATACTTGAACAAATTTTTGATTGGTGGGTTGTTTTTTTAGAGTATGTAGTAAGAGGGAGAGTAGATAATCCTTTGTTAGTTACATTTGTTTTTTTCATCATAGCTGCTTTAGTTAGTATAATTTTTTATAAAGCTACAAAACAAATATTTTCTAAAGATGAAGACGTATTTGGTGAAGAAAAAAGTTCTGGCGAAAAATTAAGAAAAGGACTTTCAATACTTTTAGGATTCGCAACGGCATTTTTCATGCTTTATTCAGGATATTTCGAACTAATACTTGGTGCTATGTGGTTTATGGCATTAATAGCATTTTTAGTATTTTTATATTTAGTATATGTGGTTTTCAAAGGAGTTATATCAAGAGGAAGAACGATGAGTTCCAAATTTGGAGAAGAACTTGAAGCAGCAGGCGAAACTTCAAGAAGCTACAAAGCCAAAAAAAGAAAACATAAATTATGGGCTTCAAAACAAAAACAGGGAACAAAATACAAAAAATGGGAACGTAGAAATGTTTGGCCACTATTTTCTAAACTTAAAGAATATTATGGTATAGCTATAAATGCAAAAAAAGGTTCTAGAAAGGAAAAAAAATATAGAAAAAAAGCTATAAAATGTAGACGTAAATTGGCTAGTATGGGATATAAGGTAACAAAAAAAGGGGGAAAATTAGGATTAGTAAAAAGATAATTTAAAAAGGTGAAAAAATGACACAAGAATCAGTTTTACTTTTGGGCGTACAAGGACTTAGGGAAATGGGATTTTTCGACTTTTTCCTACCTTTAATATTGTTTTTTGCAATAATTTATGGTGCACTCGACAAAACCAAAATTTTTGGAGACGATAAAAAAGATATAAATGCAATAATCGCCTTCGCAATATCCTTAATCGCAGCAACAACAAGCTGGGTTTTAAGAGGAGTCGCAGGATTTTTACCTTGGGTAGGTTTTATCGCTTTGATAGTTGTAGCGTTTCTAATGCTTGCGGCATTGATAGTGGGAGACGTTACAGAATTAGTTCGATCGAGATGGGTTAAAATAGGAGGAATATTATTCGTTATAGCAGGACTCGGACTTGGTGTCTGGTATGGTTTAGGATTAGATAAAAGATTTGCAGGAACTGGCACCGGAATTTCAGAAACAGACATTGCTATAGTCGTTGTGCTTGCGATATTTATAGGCGCATTTTATTTAATAGTTAGAGGTACTGGAGGAGGAACCGAAGGATAATGGCAACAATAGTTGGTGTTTTATCTGCAATGTGGGATTTGCTTGCAGCTTTGTCTCCATTAGGAGTAGAGCCTATGCTATTTTGGTTAACACTACTGCTTTCGTTCGGTATAATCTTTTTACTTTTGAATCTTTTACCTTTATTTAAAGATAAAAAAGGAATTGCAGCCATAGTTGGATTAGTTATGGCATATTTTGTTGCGAGTAGCAGCTTTGCTGTTATTGTAATATCAAGACTTTTTCCAAGTGTTGGAATAATAATAATGTTTTTATTGGGTTTATTGATGTTAGTAGCTGTCATATCTCCGAAAAGTATACGTAAAGGGGAATTTACAGCAGCACCTATTATAATTGTAATTGGATTTTTGATTGCATTATGGCTGACATATACTGCAGTCGCTCCTGAACTCGCAGCTGCGGGACATATTTCACCAAGAGGAGTAGGAATTTCAACAGAAGATATAGCTGCTATATTCCTTATTGTTATAGTGCTTGGTGTATTATGGATGGTTTTCAGAACACCAAAAGTTAAAGAAGAGACAGGACCTGAAAAAATGTTTAAATGGCTCTTCGGGAAAAAATGGTAGGTGAATAAAAATGTCAACTCTTTTAGAATCTCTTGGATTTTTTTCAGATATATTTGAATTTTTTATACCATTCTTG
>PWUQ01000006.1 GCA_003563585.1 Candidatus Parvarchaeota archaeon | reverse complement strand
CCTAATCTATCTGAACCTATCAATGCATTTTCAAATAACATAGCTTCTAAAAATGTTATTCCTTGTGTTTCTGTATCAGAAGCAGACACGAAAACATTAGAACTCTTATAATACGAATAAATTTCGTCTTCTGGTATGTATCCAATAAATTTTATATTTTTATTGTTTTTAACAAGTTTTTTATATTCTTTCAATTGAGGTCCAGTTCCTCCTAAAATTAAATAAAATTTCTTTTCTTTGTTTGCTCTCTTAAAAGACTCAATTAAAAAAGGTATTCTTTTTTCTAAACTTATTCTACCGAGGTAAAAAAATAAAGTAGAATTTTTTGGTATTTTATGTTTTTTTCTAATATCCTTTGTTTTTTCTTTTTTTAATCTAGAAATATTTATTCCATTTGGAATAGTAATTATGTTATTTATTTTATGTTTTTTTAATTCCTTAGAAATTCCATTTCCGAGTGCTATTGTTTTTGTGCATCTCGTATAAAAAGTTTTTAAATATCTCCATGTAGGTATTTTTAAAATTTTTTTTACAATTTTTTTATTTGAACTAGTTAAATGTTCTGTATATTCACTAATTAAAGTATGAAATGTTCCTACAGATGGTTTTTTTCTTTTTTTGCTTAGATATAAACCAAAAATACCCATTATGAAAGGCGAATGTAAATGAAATATATCCGGGTCTTCCATTTCCACTATTGTTTGAACTTTGAAAAGATTATCTGGATTGGTGAATATGTAGCCAGAATAACTTTTTATTTCTGAACCAGAAAATTTGTATACTCTAACACCTTCAAATCTCTCCATACATGTTTTTTCTCCGGGCGCAAAAACAACTACATCAATTCCATTCCGTTTTAATTCTTTTATTTGTTCACAAATTACAGTTGTCACTCCATTTATCTGAGGTAGGAATGTATCTGTAAATATAGCGACTTTCATAATATCATTTTATAGATATGGCCCGGATGAGACTCTCATAACCTTTCTTTTGCTTTTCTTTTTTAAAAAAGGTTATTTTGAACTCATGACCTCTGGTTTTCCGAGACGCAAGGAAATCCTTGCGCGCCATATAAGACCAGCGCTCCGCCAGACTAAGCTACCGGGCCATATAAGTAAAGAAATTTATTTAACTTTTAAAACTTACGTATTTTGTTTTTTATGTTTGTGCGCCCCAAATGATTATGCCCACACTTGAGAAAATCAACAATAGGAAGTATATAGTCTGAAATTCTCTAACATTTTCTCTAAACTCGTATCTTTGTTGAGGAGATTCAATAAAAACGTTTAATGTACTAGAGAAAATAGAGAACCAAATCACAAGTCCTATCACGATTATTCCAACACCAAAAAATATTTTTCCTATTGACATTTTAATCACCAAATTTCTTCATTGCAATCAAACCAGTTAATATTATGCTTATACCAATAACTGGCCACCAAATTCCCAATTGTGCTTGTATGGAATTGTAAGTTCCTATATCAATTCCAATTAAAAATAAAAAATCAGGAGATACAAATGTGTAAACAACGAAAAAACCAAGAGCCATTATTAACACACCTATCAATGTACTTCGAAATTCCATATTACTTTTAATTAAATTATTATTAATAAATTGTTTGGTTTGGGAAAAATAAATAAACTATATAATTTTGTTTAATTACATGAAAGCTTTACTTGTTATTGATATGCAAAAAGGAGACGAACATACATTTAATAATCTCTATAAAAGAGATAAAATGATAAAAAATATTTCAAAATTAATTGATATTTTTAAGAAAAATAATCATAAAGTAATTCAAATTAAAATTTGGGTAAAAGACACAGAAAAAACCACACTGTCCAAAAAGTTTCCGAGTGTTGGAATAGCAGGAACCGAAGAAGCGGAAATTATCGACGAATTAAAAAATAAAGATTATGATAAATTTATTGAAAAAACAAATTATTCCAGTTTTTGGAATACAGACTTAAACGAATATTTGAAAAAAAATAATATCAAAGAATTATATTTAACAGGGATACATACGGGTTGTTGCATTTTATTTACTGCAGTTGATGCTTTTTACAGAGGTTATGATGTTTATGTTGTTGAAGACGCAGTTTCAAGCGTTAGCGATAAAAAAGGAATAAAAAAGAAGATTAAGAAAATAAAAGAACTTACAGGTGAATCTATTTCTACTGAAGAACTTATAAAAAAATTAGAATAATAAAAACGCCCGGAGCAGGGTATTCGGACCTTTTTATTTAGTCTCTCGAACCTGCAACCTACAGCTTAACAGGCTGTCGCTCTACCATTGAGCTACCCGGGCAATATTTTATTCATGTTATATATTATTTAAAAAGTTTTGTTTATCCTATCCAATCTTTATTCTTTATTTTTTCAGGAAGATATGTCTCAGATACAAAACTTATTCCTCTAGTTACAAGCGCATCAAGTTCCACTTTGCCTTTTGCTTCTTTCATCAGCTTGAATTGTTTTTGCCATTCTTTTTTATTTTCAAACCAATCGTATTTTTTAAGCTGTTCCAATCTTTTCAAGTCTACTTTTTTGAATTTGATTTTTTGCTTTTCTAATTTATATTTTTTAATATCTTCACCAGTCAAACCAAGGAATTTTGCCTCTGGAATTGCAAGCTTGTCTGAAAGGTGTGCAAGAGATATGGAACCAAATTTCAGAACAGAGTAAATGTAAAAACCCCAAGGGTCAAAGTCAGTTAATACGTATATTGGAAGATTATGTTCTTGATTAAGTCTTTGAAGTAATCTTCTTATACCTCTTGTCGCTTGTCCTTGAGATGCAATTATTACACAGTTCATTTTATCCCAAACTTTATCTTCGTTAAGTCTTTCCCACATTGCAGCCTTTTCCATGTATATGATAAATTTTGCATCTATTTTTTTAAATTTTATATTTTCAGTATTAGAGGGTATAGCCCATCCTCCACTACCTAATTTTCCCCAATTAATTCTATCTCCTTTATCCTCAATTATTAT
>PWUQ01000084.1 GCA_003563585.1 Candidatus Parvarchaeota archaeon | reverse complement strand
AGCTGAAGAAACAATTATCGATGGAAATGATTCTGATATAGTCATTACTATAATATCAGATAATATAACTTTAAATGGGTTTACAATAAAAAATGCAGACATAGGAATTGGCGTGGTTGAATCCTCGAATGTCAACATTACTAACAATAATATTAGAAATATAACTATGGAAAAAGAAAATGGACCTTCAGCCGCAATTTTCATTATGGAATCAGAAACATTATTCTTTAACAATAGTATATCAAATAATGATTTAGGTTTATTATTTTTCGATTCTTCCTTCGAAGCAGAAAATGTACCAGGAAACAATGTATTTTACAATAATTTTGTGGATTATGGTGTGTTAAGTGAAGAAGACGAATATTTTGAAATAAAATTTGGGACAGCAGACCCACTTTTTAATAATATTTCTTTAGGTATGAATTTACAAGGAAATCCAGATAATGTGTTAAGTATAATTGTTTTAGAAGATGATTGGGTAATTGAAATCCCAAATGCGAGTATAACTATACCAGAAGATACAGAGATTACGAGAACAGGAGGGGGGCTATTAGATATTTTTGAAATAAATGCTACTGAAGGAGAGATTACAGGTTTTAATGGTTCTTTGAAATTTGGAATAGAAGATTATGGGTTAAGTTTTGACTCCGCGATAAATATATCCATTCATGTTGGAGAGGGATTAAATGGAGAAACCTTAGAAATTTATAGAGCGAATGAAATTGGAATTTGGATGCAGGATGGAATTGTCAATACAAATTGTACGGTTTCAGAAGGTATTTGCGAATTTCAGACAAACAAAGCATCATATTTTGCAGTAGGAGAATTAAACTATAGTTTAACAATTAATTCAGAAGATGGTGGAAACGTAACAGTCCCAGGCGAAGGAACATTCTTTTACAATGAAGAAAATGTGACTATCAGAGCAGTTGCAAATCCTGGTTATGTTTTTATAGAATGGACTGGCGATACAGATACGATGCTTGATCCAACTGAGGTAGAAACTAATATCACTATGAACGATAGTTATTCAATCACTGCAGAGTTTGAAGTTGATAAGACGCTAAAAATAAGTTCTTCAAGTGGTGGAAGTGTCTTAGAACCAGGACAGGGAACATTCTATTATAATGAAGGAGAAGAAATAGACTTGTTTGCAGAAGCTGAAGATGGATATGAATTTGTAAAATGGACAGGAGACACAGATGAAATAGATGATGTCGAATCTGCAGATACATTCATAATAATGGATGATGATTATGAAATAAGAGCAAATTTTAAGAAAGAGTCCTCTGAGAGCGGAGGTGGAGATGGAGGTGACGCTTTACCCCCTGGAAAAACTGAAGATATTTTCTGGGAAGATGCAGAAGATTCTAAAGATATACGAATAAGCACACTCCACAAAATAATATTTTATGCTGGTGGAAAACAACATTCGATGAGGATAACAACTCTCGGTACAAACTACGCTATCATCGAAATAAATTCAAACCCGATAGAATTTAGAATATATACAGATGAAAAAAGAGGAGTTGACGTTACTGGAAATGGAATAAATGATATTTCTATCTATTTAGAAAAAATAAGTGCTGGTTATGCATACATTACATTGGAGAGACATGAATACGAAGAAGATATTTTGATAAGTATATTTGAAGAAGGAGAAGAAGAATTTGAAATAAAAGAAGGAGATTCAATATTGTTTTCTGTTGACAATAGTTTACACGAATTTTTAGTTAAGGAATTAAATGAAGAGTTTGCGATAGTTCAAATAAATTCAAACCCGATAGAATTTATAATTTATGTAGGGGAAACAAAAGAAATAGATTTAGACGGTGACGGGTTTAACGATATAAGTGTTTATCTGGAAAGTATAAATGAAGAGACTGCTGTTTTCTTTATTGAAATATTAGAAAAAGAAGATAACATGGAAGACATAGTTTCAATTTTCCAAGAATATGAAGGCGAAGAAGACGGGCAAGAGTGGATGTACTGGGCAGCAATAATCATTGGTGTCGCAGGAATAATAGGTTCCTTAATACATTTTAAAATACTTAAAATAGACTAATTTATTCTTTAATTATTCTATAATAGTTAATCAAAAAAATTTTAAATGGCAATTTAATTGAATAATCGGGTGTATAATATTAAAAAAAAGGATTATTTGAATATTCTTAGAAGTTTTAGCAATTTAAATAAGTGGTACTCTTTTCAAGAAATCAAAAAAAGGTCAGGAAAAAAGAGAAATGAAACAATATACATATTAAACAAATTTTTAAAACATAATTACATTGTTTCCGCATCAAATAATTTTGGGGTTTACTATAAAATAAATCAGAATAATCCTTCTGTTCTAAGAGTCATACAAAAAGACATCAAAAGAGATAAAATAAAAAAAATAGGCAAAATAGCAATAGCCATACCTATTATAATTTTATTTGCATTTGCTATATTTTCTATTCAAGACACAGAAATTACAGGATTTTTTGTTTCACCAATAGAAACAGAAATCAATGAAACAGTAATAGCACCCACACAGGTAGACTATCAAAAAATCCAGGAAGATGAAAATTTTAATGTAAATATAATTGATTCTACTTTAGAGAAAAATACATTAATAGTAACATTTAATCATAATTCCACAAAAGAGGAAAATTTCTTTATAAGAGGAGATGTATTCTATAGTTTTAGTCAAAATCCCGCTCCACCAAATAGAGACGTAATTTTAACAGTTTACGATTGGAATTATGATTATTTTGAATTGCAGGTTGGAGAAGCATCGGAAATTATTTCTTTTGGAAGGGGAGAAATAAAAATAAATCCTAAAATAGAAGACAGTCAAAGAAACATAGTTGCTTCCACACTGAATTTTAAAGACCTCTTAACGGATGAAGAAATAATTTTTGAGATAACAACTGTTTCTTCTCCTGAAAATATAAAAGTCGGAAGGTATGACGTGACTATAAATCCATTTGAACATCCAGTTAAAGAAATTTTCATACCTAATTTTGATGTT
>PWUQ01000102.1 GCA_003563585.1 Candidatus Parvarchaeota archaeon | reverse complement strand
TTAATAGCAGTTACAATAGCTCTTTATTCTCATTTTGGAAGCGTTGGAGAATTTGAAATAATAGCTACCAATGTTTATTCAGGAGTTAATTCGGAAATACTTTCATGGGAAGAATCAGAACTTTTTTCAATAGCTATCTCATTACATCAAAAAAATAATTTTCCTGAAGCATCAGAACTTTTAGAAAATTTAACTGAAAGTTCTAGTTATAATATAAATTTATATTTATTTTTATTTGAATATGAAGAAATTCAAAACCCAGATGTATCTATGATGGAAATCGATAGGAATGTACTAAATTCTTCAAAATACGATTTTGATGAAAAATTTTTAATAAGAAGATATGTGTCTTATACAATAACAGAACCCATATCATCAAACGGAACCTTTTCAGTTCCATCTGCAATTGCGGGAGAAACTATAGAAGTTTATAATTTACCAGAGGATTCAAATATAGAAGTTTATGATTCAAATCACGTCTACATGGAAGATTGGGAAGCAGAACGCACTTCCAGTACGACATTTAATGTGACTATACCAGAAGAAGCTGTTATCGGTACATATTACGTGAGAGCAGAAGATAACACGATAGATTCATTCAACGTTTTCAGATTTGGAATGATTGTTGCGGAGGTAGAATCTTGATGAAAAAAGGAGTTCTTACGACTATCCTCACGATTCAATTGATTCTATTAGTTTTAATTACTTTCAGTCAATTACAGGCTGAAAGAGAATATTTTGAATTTGAAAATCAACATCAGATAATATCCTCATATAGAATATCATCGAACTTTTTTGATATAAGGTCAGACATACTATACATGAAAGAAAAAGAAGTTACAAACGAGACGATGAATACTTACTTGAATTTAATTAATTCAACATATACCAGTTTATTCTCTTCAGAAATATATGTAAATGATAGTTACATTAGAATATTTGACGAAAATTTAAGAATCAATAAGGAAGGATTTATATGAAAAATAAAAAATCAAACAAAAAATCTCAAAGTGCTATAGAGTTTATGACTGTTGTAGCATTAGGAATAATACTCATTGGTGTAGCGTCCTTTTTTGGAGCGGATTACATAACTTCATACTTAAGCGATTCAAATATCATAAACGCTAGACAAACAATTAATTCAATAACATCTGCTTCCAATTTGGTTTATGCACAATCTGTTGGTGCACAGACGAAATTCATGGTAAGTATTCCTAGAGGTATAGACAGAGCGGGAACATATGTATCCTCCAACAGAATAAACATCAGATTTACAAATGGAGGTACAAAAGATATATTCAGAGAAACAAAACCTCAACTTTTCGGTTCTATTCCTACAATTTCAGGAAATATTTATTTAACAATAGAGATGCGACAAAGAGGAGAACACATGCCAAGAGGTGCATATATGTATATAGATGATTTTGATGTTTCAATGATTTTTGTTGGAACGTACAAAAATGAAACAAGACAGTCAGACTATTTCAACAGAAATTTTAATTCTGGAGATGATGTTTATTATAGAATAATACTTGAAAACAATGAAAAAGAAAGAATAGACTCTTCATTAGATATTCACATATATGACCCAGATAGAAATCTGAATAGTTCTTTTCAACAAGACACATCTAATGGAATTTTTGATGATAGTTTCAAACCGACAGAATCTGGTGTATGGCTTATTTCTGTGATGATTCCTGAAACAAAGAACATAGGAACTGCATTAGTCTGGGTAGATTAACCACCAGGCTCTTCCCAATCTCCAGGAGAAGTTACAAGCGAATCCACTGCTCGCTGCCCCTTTATTTGCATATCACGCATTTCAACTTCTCTTTGATGGATTTCAGTAAAATCTAAAACTAAAAAACCTATAGCAGACACTATTATCAATATCACAACTATCGCAAAAAATAAATCCATTGAAAATATTTGAGCTTTCATGATACATATATAATTCTTTCAGAATATAAATTTTTATATTCTGCATCTGTGGCAGTTATCCTTATCTCACCTGCTTGTTCGGCTTCCCATTCATAAGTAAAACTTCCTTCAGCTTCTATATTCCCCAATACCATAATTTCTAATCCTAGAGTTTGATTTTCCAAAATGTTTTCATCTGCATCGTATATTAAAAGATTTACATCTGTGAGATAAACACCACCATAAATTTCAACAACCTCCCCTATTTTATATTCAGATTTGTCACTGGAAACTGTACTTATGATTATATCCCCCCCTATATTATTAACAGAAAAACAACAAGGTCTAAAAAAAATGACACTGATATCTTGAGTATTCATTGAACAAGCAAACTGAGAATCTCCCCAATCTACTGTTAGAAGCGAACTGTCAATCGGACTAACAAAAACAAGATATCCTTCTCCATTAATGTTATTTGGCATTGAAGCATTTACTGTAAATCCATCCCCTCCAATAAGTGCGGAATTTACATTGTTAGTTATACTATAACAAACCTGCTTTCCTTTTTCTGCCGGGATTATGTTTGTTTGAAGATAATTACTAAATATTGAGATTGTTGCTATATATATTATTAAAAGAATAACTACACCAGTTAAAAATTCAATACTCATTTGAGATTTCATTTTAATAAAAAAGAAATTTATTATTTATATATCATTGTTTTGATTTTTTTGGTTTTCTTATTTTCACATATTTAAAATATTTATAAATTTCAAGTACGGAAATGAAAACAAGCACTATTAATGAAAATACAAACACCCACAAAGATATTGGCGCAATAAAAAACGCAACCAGTATAACAATTAAGAGTGTAATGCTAATTCTAAAAAAATCATCAAAACCAAATTCATGTTTAACCATAAAATAGAACAACACTAACCATTAAAATATATTTCGGGAACCAAAACATTTATATATGTTGGTGTTTCATACCTACATATATCGTTGGTGTTGGACACCCACGAGGATTACAAAAATGAAAGACTTGATTAAGGAAATAGAAAAACAACACAAGAAGGATGTGCTTCTCATAGA
>PWUQ01000045.1 GCA_003563585.1 Candidatus Parvarchaeota archaeon | reverse complement strand
TAGCCTCATCGTGGCGCATGCAGGAACCGGTACGATACTTGATGCTTTGCAGCGCCGCAAACCGCTCATCATATTCCCCAGGCGTAAAAGGCTCGGTGAAGTTCGTACTGATCATCAGCTGGCGACGGCCAGGCGGTTTGAACAGCGAGGCCTGGTTCGTGTTGCCGAGAATGTTCGTAGTAACCTGAAATTCCCTGGTTTCACCGTATTGAATTCCCGGATCTTACCGTGAGGAATTCCCGGGAGAAACCGAGGGGAAAAACAGGGACAGTTGAGACACTGTTCCTCCATAGCAACTACCCTTCGTCAAAGAACAACCAACGACGAAGGAGAAAAGGAAACGGTGCTCAACATGTCCCAGATAGAGGATATCAGAGAAATGGCCCGCGATCGATCGGTGGCCAGTATTTCGCGCATACTCTCCATCGATGAGAAGACGGTGAGAAAGTATGCAAAGCAAGACGACTTCTCGCCGAAGCCGCCGCGACGGAATACGCGTCCATCGAGACTCGACGCCCATACCCACCTGATTGACCGCTGGCTCACAGAGGACGAGAAGCGGTGGTATAAGCAGCGGCATACGGCCAAGAAGATCTACGAGCGATTGGTTCTGGAGTCACCTGGATTCGACTGCTCCTACAACGTGGTGCAGCGATACGTGAGCAAGGTCCGGGGAACAGGTCGGCAGCTACGGGCGAATCAGGAGCTGGTCTGGCATCCCGGGCAGACACAAGCGGACTTCGGCGAGGCGGATTTCCTGCAACGAGGAGCCATGGTCAGGAAGAAATATCTGACGCTGTCGTTCCCCCAGAGCAACAACAGTTTTACCCAGGTATTCGGCGGCGAGAACGCCGAGTGCGTCTGCCAGGGTCTGAAGGACATGTTTGGCTACATCGGCGGGGTTCCCCGATTGATCATCTTTGACAACGCTACCGGTGTGGGCCGCCGTATGGGTGAGGTGATCCGGGAGACGAAAGTGTTCCGACAATTCCGGGCGCACTACGGATTTTCGGTGCGGTTCTGCAATCCCCGATCGGGCCACGAGAAGGGCAACGTCGAGAACAAGATCGGCTATACGAGGAGAAACATGTTCGTGCCGGAACCTGCCTTTGACGATGTAGAGACCTTCAATCGTGAGCTTCTCGACCGGCACGTAGTGAAGGCCGAGGAGATTCACTACAAGAAGCTGCTGCCGATCAAGGAGCTCTATCGCGCGGACGAACAGGCGCTGCTGCGGCTGCCGGCGAAGCCCTTCGATGTATGCCGGTATGAGTATGTGAAGAGCGACGGCTACGGAAAGATCCACCTTGATGCGCGCCACCATTACTCGACCCGTCCGGAATACGCGGGAGGGGAAGTTCTAGTGCGCATCCGGGCGCACACGGTGGACATTCTCGATGAGAACCAGCAGCTTGTGGTCCAGCATGCCCGCCAATACGGTAGCTCGCGCAGCGACACGCTGGACTACCGAACGTCGCTGGCGATGTTACTGCGCAATGCCGGTGCCTGGCCGAACAGCGGGATCAGGGAGCTGGTACCACCGATTCTCCAGGAACTGATGGACGCGCAGCCGCGAGACGAGCTACAGGCGACGTTGAGGACGCTACACGTACTGACCAACCGCTACAGCTTCGAGACGGCGCTGACGGCGCTTGAGGAAGGGATTCGGATAAACCGGAGCAGCTTCTGCGACACCGCGGTACTGGCGGCCCGCATTAGCGAATACGGCCTGGATACCGCCGCGGAACAGGGACCCGATCTGAGCGCCTACGATACACTCTTGGCGGTTGCCGGAGCGACGACATGATTGCCTCAGCGCGGGACCGCGAACGAACGCGGCAAGAGATCAACACCTACAGCCGCAGCCTCATGCTCTCTACTGGTGTTGCCGAACTGTGTGCGACCGAGGCGACGCCCAAACAGGAGGCGTTTCTGCATCGAGTCTTGAGCGAAGAGATGGCGAGGCGCGATCGCAACAGGAAAACACGGCTTCTCAACCGTGCGGGATTTCCCGTCCTGAAGAGCTTCTGCGAGTATGATTTCTCAGGAATCCGGTTCCCACCGGCGCTGAGCCGGGAAGAGCTGCTCAGCTGCCGGTTCATCGCGGAGAAGAAGAATCTGGTGCTCTACGGCGGCGTGGGTACCGGCAAGACGCACATGAGCCTGGCGCTCGGCATCATGGCGTGTGAGATGAGCCTGAGGGTTCGCTTCTACACCGTAACCGAACTGGTGCTCAAGCTATCCGACGCCTACCGTAGCGGTACGCTGGAGCGGTTGGTTCGTGACCTGAAGCAGTTGGATCTTTTGATCCTCGACGAGTGGGGCTACGTTCCCATAGACCGGGAAGGCTCGCAGCTCCTGTTCCGCGTGATTGCTGACAGCTACGAGAGCAAGAGCCTGATTCTCACCACCAACCTCGAGTTTTCCAAGTGGGGCGGCGTGTTCACCGACGAACAGATGGCCGCCGCGATGATCGATCGACTGGTTCACCACGGGCACCTGCTGATCTTCGAATCAAAAAGCTACCGGATGACCCACGCGTTGATGCGCCATAGCGCCGTTACCGAGACACCGCAGGGAAAGGAAACGACATGACGATTACCCGAAAGCAGATTCAGCGGATGCGCTGCCATGCACGGATGCGTATCGACGCGGACCTGCAAGACATGATCCTTGCCCAATACGGTGAACAACCGCACTGCCCGCAGTACACCGACCAGGATGTACACGAGCAGATCGGGAAACTGGTCAAGCAGTACAACCTTGAACACCCGGATCCGCGCCTCGTCGATAATCCGACACCATGGGCGCGAAGCAGCGCTACGGCGCCGGCACCAGCAAAACACAGGGGGAACAAAAATATCCAATACGTCATATAACTGGCACGGCTATCGGTGACGGTGAAACCCGGGAAATTCCCGCGGTTTTTTCCGGGAACCTATGACGGTAAAAGCAGGGAATACTACTTGACAGAACACAGCAGTGGCGGGCCCTCGAAGGTCCGGGACAGGAGGTATTCTTTGCCCAAAGCCATCGTCCTGGCAAGCTGTGCCAGTCGGACTTC
>PWUQ01000061.1 GCA_003563585.1 Candidatus Parvarchaeota archaeon | reverse complement strand
CGAAAGTGCTAAAAGAGCGTCTATGGCAAATATTATTCCTTTCTTCAATTCCAAACACCAAGAGTCAATCTAACAAGTTCATATCCCGAGTCTGTCTCTACAAGAACCATTCTGTTAAATCTCATCATTCTTGAGGTTCTTCCTTGTAGTGGATGATCTAATCTGGTAGGATCTTGGATAACTGAATAATATGGGGATTTAATTGACTCTCCTTCAATACCGTAAAGTATTTCTGTTCTTCCAGGCGCTCTTCCATAAAAGAAATTTTTCCCATCTACATTTATGTACGTTCCGTCTAATGTAGTAATTTCTATAAACACGTCATAATTCCATAAACCAAGAATATTTTTTGCGCAATAATAATTTAGATTCAATAGGGATTCTAATCTTTGCTCGTCCAAAACACCTGGTCTTTTTGAAAGGCCTATATATGATATATTTTTACAAGCTATAGGTCCAGGAGGTTCTACTGGTGGTCTCACAATAAGAATTCCTGCGCTTTCATTTACGATTCCACATATATTTTCCGCAAAAATTAATACATCGTATTCTCCGTCATTTTCTGGAAAATACTCTAATGAATAATTTTTATATGGAGGTATGCCTTCACCCTCTAGAATAATAATTTCTCCATTTATTTCAGCCCAAACATTTGTTACTGGTGGTGCTCCAATTACACTAGCTTCTATCTGTGTAGAGGTTCCAAAATCAATTTCTCTTGGTGAAATGTTTGTTGAGATTATAGAAGGTTTTGGACAAACAGGAGGTGGCATTACCCTAACGAGAAGTTCTGAAACGCTTGTGAATCCTAAATTACTCGCATGTATTATATAATGTCCGAATTCACTAGGTGTTTTGGCATTTATTTCGCATATTTCAAAATTATTTGGAGTCAAATTTACATAACAAAAGCACATGTTCAATATGCAATTTGTGTTTTCTGAATGCACATTTGAAAATTCTTTTGGAAATTCGATAATTATGATGTCTTCATATTGTTCGTTTCCAAAATTTGTTATTCTGATTGAGAAATTTTGAGTTTCGTTTGGTAATATTGTATTGTTTGCTCCTTTCGCAGTCGAATAAAAATCATTTTCTATTTCAAAATCTTTTTGAATTGTATTTATAGGAAATGGATTTCTTACACTAGCTCTAGACGCACTGGAATTGTCTTCAAAAATAGATATAAAATTTGTATTTAATACTCTATAACCAGCCGCCATGCTTAGATTATACGTATAATAAAACTCTATAAAATTTTCTGGTTCTATTTCCAGTTCGTAATCTAGATTGACATATCTTTTTCTAGGACGGTTATCTAGTTCTAAAGTTAGATCAACTTCTTGATATCCTATTTTGTCATTTCCTATATATGCACTTTCAATACCAGTTAAATAATCCCTTCCCCAGTCATGTGTTATTTGATTGAGATTTATCGTTTCGTTCCCTGTATTATAAATTACAAAGTATACTGTTTGTTCTTGATTGGCTGCCAAAATAGATGGATTTGGAACGCTTTGATATATTTCAACGTTATCAGCTTGGGCTGAGAAACCCACGTTAATTACTAAAAAAACCAATAAGATTGGTATTATGTATTTAATTTTCATGCGTTTAAAAAGCAAATTAAAAGTTATTAATCTTTCTAAAAGTATTTTAATAAGCTTTGTTTTCAATAAAATATGAAAAAGAAAAATATGGGTTCATATTACTGCAAAAAGTGCAAACATGAACACAAATTAATCTCGAAAATAGGGAAAGAGCATAAAAAGTACAAAAAAAGGGGTTTAAGAAAAAATGATTTAAAAAAATTGGAATCTAAATTCGATAAAATAGAATCTTCTATTAAAAAAGCTGCTCAAAACAAAGATGAAAAAATTTCTTATTATTGCAAAAAATGTAAAAGAGTTCACAAAAAAGGTACAAAAATAGAAAAAAAACATAAAAAACATAAAAAAAAGACTGATGAGGAAAAAAGGGGAGAAAAACTCACTTTTCTAAAAAAAATTGCTGAAAGATTTAGAAAAAAAGAGAAAGTTGAAAAGAAAATTGAAGAAAAGGTTGAAAAAACCAAGCACATAACAAAAACAACAATTGTTAGAGAAATAATGGCGAGAAATCCCGTGCATGTGAAAAAATCTAGCAGTCTTGCTTCTGCTTTTGAATTAATGAAAAAATATAATTTAAAAAGTATCATTGTAACTGAAAACAAAAAACCTATTGGATTTCTTAACGAGGAAGAAATTCTTTCTTTTTTCTCTTCGTTTGTTAGGATGGAGAAAGGTGCGCTCGAAGAAAATAAGGAAATTTTGGATAGGCTTTCGAAGCAGGAAGTTTCTGCTGCAATGATAAGAAGTGATGATATTCTAAAGACGACGGATTCTCTTGAAAACGCGATTAAAAAGATGGTTACCAAAAATTTGAGTCAACTTCCTGTTGTGGATTCTTCTGGAAGTATGGTTGGTGTTGTAATAAATAGTGATATTTTAGATTTCATGGAAAAGCAGAATTCTCACGGAGAGACTATTGGAACTGATGTTGTAGAAACCAGTATAGATAGATTGTTTGATTTGGTTAAAACGTATGGAGAAATAACTGCTAAGGACATATCCAAAAAAATGAATATTTCTGAAAAACAGATTGAAAAGTGGGCTAAAATACTGGAAGAACATGGACTTATAAAAATAGATTATTCTACCATAGGCACAATAAAATTAATAAAAAAAGAAAAAAAGTTTTTCTAGGATTACTGAGCTGGTTCAACTGCACCAATCAATGTTCCTGCATCAATGTGTGTCAATCCTGATTCTGGATCTTCATATCCAAAATTCACATTTATAGAATACGAAGCGCCTAGATCTGCATCAGGTCCACAATCTAAAGTTGTCCAATATCTTCTTCCAGGTGAGATTGTTCCTGAAGTTTCAGAAGTATTTAGAAATTCTCCTACATAAACTTCATCAAAAACACAATCAACACCTCTGAATGTTGCATCAATATCTTCTAAACCTACTGTTTTTCCAATTCTGTTTTCAAATATTATCGTTAAATTGGCCTCATTATCCATTTTGAAGTCTACAACGTTGAATGCTG
>PWUQ01000056.1 GCA_003563585.1 Candidatus Parvarchaeota archaeon | reverse complement strand
TGGAAATAGACATAGTAAATCAAAAAGAAAATAAACCTATAAATCGAAAAGAGTTGGAGGTTTTAGTTATTTATCCAGAAGCACCACCAAGCAGATTGGTTGTTAAGAAAGAATTTTCAAAGAAATTAAACGCTGAAGATAAGTTGGTGGTTGTTAAAAAGATGGCTAATGTTTTTGGAAATAGAAAAATAATCTGTAATGTAAATGTTTATGCAGATGAAAAAACATTGGATAAATATGAACCAAAATATATAATTAAAAGAAATAAAGTTGAAGAAAAATCTGAAGAGAAAAAAGAGGAAACAAAGGAAGAGAAAAAAGAGGGAAAAGCAGAAGTAAAGGAAACGGAGAAAGAAGAATCTAAGGAAGATGAGAATGAAGAAGAAACAAAAGAGGGGAAGGAAGAAGAGGAAAAAGTAGAAGAAAAAAAGGAAGGAAAATCTGAGGAAAAAGAAGAAATAGAAGAAAAGAAAAAAGGTGAATAGTAATGGCAAAAAAGGCAAAGGAAAAAAAAGGTAAAAAAGAAAGAGGAAAGGGAAAAAATCCTTCTCAAAAATGGAAATTATATGATAAAGAAGGTAAAAGAACGAATAAGATTTGTGCCAAATGCGGAGCTGGAGTTTTTATGGGTAAGCATAAGAATAGGTGGGCGTGCGGTAAATGTGGATACACAGAATACATAAAAAAAGAAATTGAAAATAAAAGCAAAGAACCAAAAGAAGAAAAAGAGTCCAAATAAAAACATCAAAGCATTTTTAATATTCTAATTATTAAAATTTTTTATGATATGTTTAGGTATTGAGTCGACAGCACATACTTTTGGTATAGGGATTTCTGGAGATTGGGGAGAAATAATCGCTAACATCAAATCCCACTATAAACCACCTACATCTTGGGGAATAGATCCTACAAAAGCAAAGGAACACCATCAAAAAAATGCAGACATAGTAATAAAAAAAGCTATTAAAGAATCTCACATAGAAAAACCCGATTTAATTGCAGTTGCAACAGGTCCAGGTATTCCTCCATGTCTTTTGGTTGGGCTTAATAAAGCTAAAGAGCTCGCTAAAAAATGGAACGTACCTTTAATTGGAGTTAATCACGCAATAGCACATTTGGAGATTGGAAAACTTAATTCAAATTTTAAAGACCCTGTAATGTTATATGTCTCTGGAGGAAATACACAAATAATAGCCTTTCAAGAAAAAAAATATAGAATATTCGGAGAGACTCAAGATATAGGGATAGGTAATCTATTAGATACTTTCGGAAGAAAGGCAGGGTTAGATTTTCCCGCAGGACCTAAAATAGAAAAACTTGCAAAAAAAGGTAAAAAATATATCGAATTGCCATATTCTGTGAAAGGAATGGATGTATCTTTTGCGGGAACATCTACTAAATTATTAAAAATGATTGAAAAAAACGATTTAGAAGATATATGTTATTCCTTACAAGAAACTTGTTTTGCAATGCTTGTTGAAATAACAGAAAGAGCAATGGCACACACAAACAAAAAAGAACTTATATTAACTGGAGGTGTTGCTGCTAATAAAAGGCTTCAAGAGATGTGTAGAATTATGTGTGAAGAGAGGGGTGCTAGTTTTAGTGCTCCGAAAATGGAACTTGCTGGAGATAATGGTGCGATGATAAGTTGGAACGGGATTCTTGCTAAAAAAGATGCTACAAAAAATTATAAAAAAATTGACATAAATCCAAAATGGCGAGCAGAAGAAGTGAAAATAAGTTGGAGAAATTAATATGACTATTATTGTAAAATCAGATAAAGACGGATTAAAAATTGCAGTCGAATTTCTCAGAAAAGGAAAAGTAATAATATATCCAACAGAAACTGCATATGGAATTGGTTGCGATTTAACAAATGTTGATGCAATAAAAAAAATATATAAAATAAAAAAAAGAAGTGTAAAGAAAAAAATGAGTGTTATTGTTTCAGATTTGGCGATGGCTGAAAAATTTGGGAAGCTAAAAAAGGTTGATAGAATATTGATAAATGAATTCATGCCAGGTCCATTAACTTTAGTCGTTCCAAAAAGAAAAAATTTTCCAGATATAGCTAATGTGGAATTTGTTTTTAGAATATCTTCGAATAAAATAGCAAAAAATCTTTCAAAAAAATTGGGACTTCCTATCGTAGCAAGCAGTGCAAATTATTCTGGAGAAAAAACAAATTATAAAATAAAAGACGTAATAAAGGATTTCAATAATAAAGTTGACTTAATAGTTGATGGGGGAAATCTCAAAAAAAAAGAGGTTTCAACTATAGCAAAATTTGATGAAAATAAAAAAATAAAAATACTAAGAAAAGGACCTATATCGAAAGAGGAAATTGAAGAGGTATTAAAAAATGCCAGCTAATCTTCCACCAGAATACTATAAACTTGAAGATGAATATTCCGCTACAAAAAGTAGAGAAGGTAAAATAAAAATTTTAGAAAAAATGCTTTCGGTGATTCCATCTCATAAAGCGAGTCAAAAAGTACGAGGCGAAATACGAAGAAAAATATCCATATTAAAAAAAGAAATCGATAAAGAAGCTCTAAAAAAACGTGGTTCTAGAAGAAAAGGGATTAAAAAGGAAGGAGCTGCGCAGGTTTGTCTTCTCGGAAAGCCAAATTCTGGTAAATCCTATATTTTGAATAAACTCTGCAACAAAAATTTAAAATCTACTTCAATACCTTTTGAAACAAAAACCCCGGAAGTTGCAATGTTGGACATAGATGGAATACAGATACAATTAATAGAAATTCCCTCTGTATACAAGGGTTTTTATGAAAAATGTGGAGAATTTAGAAGTCTTATATACACATGCGACTTAATTTGTTTCGTAATAAAAAATGAAGATGATTTAAATTTTTTAAAATCTGAAATTGGTTTAGATAAGCAATATATTTCAATAAAATCTAAAGATTTTGAATTTATGAAACAAAAAATATGGGATAAATTAAATTTAATAAAAGTATACACAAAAGAACCTGGAAAAGATGTGGAAAAAACACCAATAGCTATGAAAGAAAATGCTACAGTCAAAGATATCGGAGAAAAAATACATAAGGATTTTATAGACAAATTCAAATTTGCAAAAATTTACAGAAAGAAAGCGAAAGTTCAAGAAAGAAGAGTTGGTTTGAAATTTAATTTAAAAAATAATGATGTTGTAGAATTTCACACCAAGTAATAATTATCTATCATAACTAAAACTTCCCAAAAGTCAATAATCCCACTATAATACTCATCAATAGCTTTCAATACATCAAAAAATGTAATTATTTCTGTTTCACCAGCTATAGCAAAATAAGATAAACTTTCTAACTCAGATTCAAAATAACAATAATGTTCATCTTCATCAACGAAACTGGTTTTTTGTTCGTTCCATTGTTGATTCTCAAATTTAAAAAGAGATATACTCTCGCAGTTGATATAATTTTCTTCAGCCCAATTTTTTGAAACATTAAATGCTAAAATTAAATGTTCTATATCCTCATTTGAAAAATCTTTTTGAATCCTGAGATATAAATAAGAGTTCTGAATTTCGACATCTGGCTTGGAGTCCATAAAAAGATTTATTTCTCCACTAGATAAATTGTTTTTAAATATAATCTCCTTTATTGAAAAAGAATAATCTTCAGTTATCTTATATAATTCTCCTGCAAATATATTTTCAAATGTAATTGAATCTATTTCTCTTTTTATTTTAGTTTCAATTTCTTCTTGTACTGGTGGAGTTGGACCTCCTGGACTCGGGGTTGATTTTTTTATTTCGACAGTAAAAATTAATTCACTAGAACCTATGTTATTTAATGTGTCATTTCCCCAAACAACTATTTCGTTCTTACCTTCTTGTGCTATAATCGTTGTGTTTGAATCAAATGTTTGATTTTCTGCAGTATTTAAAGAATACCACCAAGTATCTATCTCTTTATCTGCAGTTACATTAAGTTCTATTTCTTTTTGACTATATGTTTGGTTTTGAGGAGATAATATTGTTATTTCCGGAGGCGTTAATGAATAAACTTCTATATCAAAATTTTGAGTCGAAGTGTAACCAGTAACAGTCGACAAAACAGATATATCTATAAAATAATTGCCACATGACTCATCATCTAAATCGATTTCTATTATAGATGTTTTGTTATTCATAGCTGGTATGGTTGGATTTGATATACCAAATTCTACATTTTCTAAATTAGTTTGATATGATATTTCATAATAATCTTCTACAGTTAATAAATTTTCAATATCTAAAAATAAATTAAATGAATCTTCATTTGAAACATAATGGTATTTATCTTCGGTAGAAAGTTTAAATGGTATTATAATATCTATTTCCGTCTTTTTTAATCCTTGTTCATACGCACCCATTTCTTCAAACATTATTGTAAAATTTATTATTTCATTGTTTACAGATTCAGGTACTTGAATAATTTTTTCAAATAAATTTTCACTTGAATATGTGTATATGTAACCTCTTTCATCACCCATCAAGTATGTTAATCTAAAATCTTTTGCTCCTTCTGGTTCTATACCAAGATTGCCTTCTATTTTTAGAAAATCTCCTGGATAAGCAGTAGTTGTATTTAAATCAAAATGAACGGAGATTTCCATTCTATGAGGTGATGCAGCTTGAGTTATTGTATAAGAAACTGGATTTCCTCCTTCTTCTGTTGCGTTTATTCTAAAATCTACATATTGATTTTCTGGTTCAGTAATATTTACAAAATATGAATCATTTACAATTTCCACTGTTTTTTCAGTCCAATCTCCCCCTTCAAATTTATATTCGAATGAAACAGTTTCCTCATTATTAAATTCAAAATATATCTCCATAGGTTCTTCAAAATCGAAGAATGGTTCGTATTGAATTCCCATAAACACAGGCAAATTTATGTTTTCATCATAATCAAATTCCGCACTTATAAAAACATTATTAGGAACTGGGTATGCTATAGGTAAATTCATTTCAACTAAGTAATTTCCTTTGCTGTATCTTGCCTGACTAAAAGAGTTCCAAAAATTCATGGAGGTTCTAGGAAAATTATCTATAAGGTTTCCATTATAATATATCCACACAGTTGGATTTATCAAAGGACTAGTAGTATGCGAATTTTTTGAGAATATATTTCCCCCTCCAGAAATAACTGAGGGTCCAACAGTAGTTATGTTTAAATATTGTGTATCTGATATAGTATATATGTAAGGTTGAAAGGATGTGAAATTATATGTGTGTTTTCCTGAAGAAAAACTGTAATTCATAGGAGTTTCGTTTATTTCAATCCTAAAAGGATTTAAATTTTCTCTAATTTGGTGATTGTGTTCTGCATAATTTAGTATATTCATATGTCTATAGTTCCATCCATCACTTAAATGATAGTTAATTCTCTCAAAGGGCACATAATGCCTTCTTACTATTGCAAATTGTGAAAACCAATATGGTTGAAGCCAAAAATTCGCTGCAGCGATATGTGAAGATTCGTATAAATATAAATCATAATCTACATGCGAAGGAACTAAATATTCCAAATCAATTGTGCTATAGTTTTCAAAATCTAAATATATTTCATTTTCGATATACTCATCAACCAACCAGCCTCCAAAATAATATTCTTGTTGAACAAAGCTTTTATTCTCTGGGTCAATTGAAACTTCATGAGGGTCCTCTAAAGTTCCATAAAATCCTAAATAAAATTCCTGTTCGTTACATATATTATTTGAAATATAAAATTTTCCAGTACTCTCATGAAAAGTATTCAAAATAAAATATTGGAACCTATACATGTCACCATCAAAATCACATTTTAACATTCCTTCGAGATATTCAACTTTTAATTTTTCTTCATCAAAAGAGTTAGTTGGATAATTTATTACAGGTACTTCATTTAAATCATAAATTTTCATTAAATTATCTTTATAAGTTATATCTAAATCTTCTCCTAATATGTAATTATAATCTTTAAAATGTTCTGTAGGACTTTCGAATAGTTGGTCTCCAATCACTACAATCTTATAATTTCCATCTCTCAAAAAAAACGTGTAATTATTTCCAAATTCAGTTCCAAATCTTTTATCATTTCTAACAAGTTTAAAATCTGAATAATCATCTCTATTGTAAACCAATATAGCATGAGGTCTTAAAATAGTGTCTCCGTCTGAAACACCTACAACGACTCTAGCGTATCTTCCGAAAGCTACTGGAATTGAATAATTCATTTGGTTTGATTCTATCTTCACGTATCCTTTACTAAATCCAAATAAGTCATCATCAACTTCTAATTCAATTTCAAAATAACCAGATTCTTTTGATTCTATTTCTAGACTTGTTTTATTCAAATTTAATATATCAAAAACTTCTCCATTTTCATCAACAATTGTAGTTTCAGATAAATTTAAGGATATTGTTTCATCCATCAAATTTTCTACTCTAACCACTTTATTTTTAATTGTTTCATTAGATATTATCCCAAAATCTATAGAATATGGTTCTGTATATATTTCCGAATTTATTGCGTTATAAACATTTATTATTCCTGCTCCTTGTTCGTAAAAAGAATTTTCTAAATCTTCAGATGTAATTATAAAAATAGATTTTATAATTTCTGGAGTATACTCTGGATTTTTTTGAAGTATAAGAGCTGCAGCACCAGCAACATGTGGTGAAGACATAGAAGTTCCTGAAGCACCCAAATAATATTCATTGTCACATATACCTATTCCTTCTGTACGTCCCATACTTCCTTCTGACGAGTTTGCAGCACATATATAAACACCTGGAGCGAGCACATCTGGCTTAAATCTTCCATCTAAAGTTGGACCTCTGCTACTAAAAAAAGCAGTCTCTCCTGTGTGTTTATCATATGCTCCAACCGTTATTACTTTTCTTGCAGAAGCAGGATTACCAGTAGAAAAAAATCCGTATTCTCCCAAGTTTCCTCCAGAAACAGATACAACAATTCCTTGTTCTACAGCATAATCTAAGGCTTGAGAAATTAAATCAGTTCCATCTCCAGAAAGTCCTGAGCCAAAACTTATGCTTATAACATCTGGCTCATTATTTATTGCCCATTCTATACCATTTAATATCTCTGATGTATGTCCGAAACCTTGTGGTCTCATAACCATTCCAACTATCAAATTCGCATCTGGAGCCACGCCAGTAAAATTTCCATCTGAGGCATTTCCAGTTCCAGCTGCAATGGAAGCTACATGAGTTCCATGTCCGTGTTTGTCTGTTGAAGGTGGATTTGGAATAAAGGTTTCGTATAATATCTCTTTTCCTTGGAAATCTGGATGTTCAAAATCTAAGCCTGTATCTAAAATAGCTATAGTCATTCCTGTCCCATTTACATAAAAATCATTTGAATCAGTAAGATTCCAAACTTCCTCAACGTTTATTCTCCCGATGGACTCATTAAGATTCACGTGATATTTTTTATCAAGAAATATTCCTTGAACAAAATCTAAAGAAATAATTTCTCTTAATTCTGTTTCATTTATATCAACAGAAACCGCACAAAAAGTAGGTATTGTATTTTTTAGAGTGTATTTACTTTGAAATAAATTTCTTGAATTGCTAAAAGTAGATTCAACATTCATTAAACTAATTGGATCTTTCGCATTTCCCCCACAATCCAAAAAAACAATTACAGGAAGATTATCTTAAGTATAATTCTCATCTTTAAGATAAGTCTCATCTAAAAGCAAAGGGTCAATTATAACACCGCTTTTTCCACTAACTAATACAGTTGCGTTAACATCTTCTTGCAATATCCAATTAACATTAGTATCATTAACATATCCGAAGGATAATTCTTTCTCTCCAAAAACTAAAACTACTGAGTCTTCTTCGAGTTCTTCTATGAATGAAGAATCTTCAAATAAGAAATAACCACTTAAAAAAGAGCCAACTAAAACTACTGAAATTATACTGATGAATATCATCCAAGTGCCCAATTTTTTGTTTTTCATAAAAAAACCCATCCAATACACCATTATATAGTAATAACATATTTATAAAGTTATTGTTTCCTTTTCCCTAAATATTATAAATATATCTTATATTAAAGATTTATGCATTTTATAGGACGTGGTGCTGAAGCTATATTATACAAAAAGAACTCATACTTAGTAAAAAAAAGAGTTTCTAAAGGTTATAGAATAAAAGAATTAGATGAAAAACTGAGAAGAAAAAGAACTTTAAATGAAGTAAATTTAATGGTTAAAGCAAGAAGAAATGGAATTACGGTACCAGCAATTGTAGAAAAAGATATGGAAGAATATAAGATAACTATGGAATTCATAGAAGGTAAAATACTTAAGGACTTTTTAGAAAAATTTGACAAAAAAAAGAGAGAAGATGTTTGTCATAAAATAGGAAAAAATATTACGAAGCTTCATTCTTCTGGTATAATGCATGGAGATTTAACGACATCAAATATAATTTTAAATAATGGGGAGTTATACATAGTTGATTTTGGACTTGGAAAAAATTCTAAAAAAATAGAGGATTTTGCAGTTGATTTAAATCTGATAAAAAGAGCGTTAATCGCCAAACACAATAAAATATGGAAATTAGTATTTAAAAAAATTTTAGAAAATTATACCTTGAAAGAGAAAGAGAAGGTTATAGAGAGAATGGAGAAAATTGAAAAAAGAGGAAGGTACGCGTAAACCCAAACCTTTAAAAATAGGTTTTAATTGGAATTAATATCTAACAAGACAAATTTCGTGGTAGCGAATTTTGATCGGGTGATTTAATGGCAAGAATGCATTCAAGAAAAAGAGGAAAAAGTGGCTCTACAAAACCAATAAGGAAAACACCTCCTAGTTGGATAAAGTATAAGCCAGAAGAAGTAAAAAAATTAGTTTTAAAATATGCAAAAGAAGGCAAATCAACTTCAGAAATAGGCTTGTTGCTTAGAGATGTATATGGAATTTCTGATGTTAAATCTATAACAAATAAAAAAATAACAAAAATTTTGGAAGATAATGATTTGTCAAAAAAAATACCTGAAGATTTACACAATTTAATAGAAAAGGCAATAATGATATCCAAACATCTTGAAAAAAATAAAAATGATAAAATATCGAAAAGAGGATTGCAACTTAATGAATCAAAAATAAAAAGACTTATCAAATATTATAAGAAAAAAGGCAAGCTTCCAAAAGATTGGATATATTCAAGACAAACAGCGGAGTTATTGTTAAGGTGATTTGATGGCCAAAAAAATAAAACGTAAAAAAGTAAAGAAAAAGAAATGGTTTTCAATACTTTCTCCAAAGGTTTTTGGGGAAATTCCATTCTCTGAAACACTTGCAAAAGAACCTAGTGAATTAAATGGAAGGGTTATCGAAACACAATTATCTAATATAAATAGAGATATGACAAAACAAAATATAAAATTGAAATTGAAAATTGATAGGTTGGAAGGAGAAAAAGCTCACACAAAAATCACACAGTATGAACTTTCAAAATCATTTATACAAAGAATGGTAAGAAAAAGAATTAATAAAATCGAAGTAGTCAACGATGTTAAATTAAAAGATAATAAAAATTATAGAATAAAAACGGTTGCTATAACATTGAGAAAATGTAGTGTTTCTCAGAAAAAAGCATTAAGAAAAGCAATAAGCGAGGAAATAAAAAAAGCTATTTCTTCTTTCGAAATAGGTTCTTTGATAATAACTTTATCCACAAATAAAATGCAAAGAGAAATAAAAAGTAGAGTTAGTAAAGTTTATCCCTTAAGATTTTTAGATATAGTAAAAATTAGACTTCTGAAAGAGAAAAAAGACATAATAAGAAAAAAGAAGTCAGAACCAGATAAATTGAAAAAAACAAAAATTTCTACTAAAGAAAAAACGAGTGAAGATTAAGCGTTAACATTCCAATTTTTTTTATTTATATTTGTAAGGAGCGCAACCCTACTCTCTTTTTGCTCATCAGCAAATTTCATTTTTAAAAGTTTGCCTAATTTTTTAGCAAAATTTACAATTTCTTCGTGAAATGGCATCGCTTCATATTCTAAACGTTTTCTAGCTCCACCCACACTCATAAAAGCTTTGACCTCCACAAAATCAGGTTCTGCTTTTTTAATTAATTCTGCATATTTTTCAATAGAGTGCATATTATGTCCTTTTACTAATGTTAATCTTATAACAGTTCTAGTGTCTAATTGTTTCAATAATTCTAATGTTTGATTTAATTTTTCCCAAGCATTTTTTATGTTTGGTTTGCAAAGACTATTGAATGTTTCTTCATCTGGTGCTGCTAAAGTAACATAAAGCTGTGTTGGCAATTCTTTTAAATTTTTCAATTTTTCAGGAAGAGTTCCATTTGTAACTAGAAAAGTACTCATCTCCATTTTATGAAATTCTTTTATAAGTTCTCCAAGTTTTGGATATATTGTAGGTTCTCCGGCAAGAGATATAGCTACTTGTTTAGGTTTTTGTGCCTCTTCCCATTTTTTAATATTATATTCAGAGCCTGGAAATCCTGACAATAATCTTTTCTGTGCTTCTATGCTCTTTTTGACTATTTCTTTTGGTTCATCCCAATTATTAAATTGTTCATATTTGTATCTTCCAAGTCTCCAACAAAATTTACAATTTTGAGTGCATGAATTAACTGTTGGTGTAAATTGTAGGCATCTATGACAAGGGATTCCATAAAATTTTTGTTTATAACAAACACCTTTATCGTGAAGTGATTTTCGAGTCCACCCACATACTTTTACGGCTGAATGATTTCCTGCTAAACCATAATGCTGCTTAATAAAGATTCTTTTTTGTTTTTCGTTTAATTCATTATCGCTCATGATAACATAAAAGCCTAATTACATATTTAAAAATAGTTCTATTACGCAAACTTTATATTTACTTAATAATTTTTTTAGTTTTAATGCGGCGATAGTCTAGGGACCTTTTCTTGCGAAAAAAAGCTTCATAAAAAGGAGCTGCAGGTAAGGTTGGAGAATGGTTAGGATGCGAGCTTGCCACTGTTGAAAAACAGCAAATAGCTTGTGACCCGGGTTCAAAACAACCTTTTCTTTGCGAAAGAAAAGTTTTACCAAAAGAAAGGTTATGAAAGTCCCGGTCGCCGCATTTACATAAATATTTATATTAAATGAAACTTAAAATAAACAGAGGTGTTTAGATGGTAGAAGTAAATGTTAGGGTTTGTGATGTTTGTGGAGACAGAATCTCTTCAGGTAAATGTCCTGTTTGTGAAAAAGACGTTTGCAATCCTTGTACACAAACATTTAGCTTGGAACTTGGTATGAAATGGAAAGGTCCTACTATGGAAGTTTTCAGAGAAAAAATATGTAAAAATTGTGCTAAAGGATTAGAAGGTAAATCTAAAGAGCTAATAGAACAAGTTAGCAGAGATGTTAGACCAAGGATAAAAGAACTATTAAAAGCCCAAGCAAGAGAATAAAATGTCATTATCTGACTTCGTGTATTACACGATATTAAAACACGGAAGAATTATAATAATCGTATTAGGCTTTGTTTTGTTCATCCTGGTTTATTTGAATGCTAAAAGGTTTGGTTTAATATATAGCGAAACAACTGAAGCATCTTTAAAAAGTTGTGTTGAGGATAGAGATTGCTTTTTTTATTGTGGTGGCTGTTACTCAATAAAACCTACAGAATTCTGCCTTGAAGAAACAAAAGAAGACATTAACTGTGTTTGCATAGATAACATTTGTCAAATATCGTAAGTCTTTTAAAATAAATTATCTTTAATTTTTCAAGGGCCTGTGGTCT
>PWUQ01000078.1 GCA_003563585.1 Candidatus Parvarchaeota archaeon | reverse complement strand
GGCCTTTTACCCCTACACCCAGTTCATGAGAGCGCTTTGAAAGGCAGCAACTCTTCGGACCTCCATGGGAGGGTTAGCCCCCACTTCATCCTAACCAGGCGTAGATCGTACGGCTTCGGGTCTGGCCCTAATGACTGCACGCACTTTCGCACGTCGCGCCTCACTGGTCAAGCCAGCTGCGCGCATTTTGCTTTCGCTTCGAATGCCTCCCTAAACAGAAGTTATTCTCGCCATTAAGACAAACTCCCTGCCACATTGTCCAAAACACACACTGCAACCCTGGAACTAATTTTTTCGCTAAAATTGACTTACGACAACTTCACTCATAAATCAGCCTTTTGAGCCGCAGCGTACTGTAACTATTAGGTTTCAAGTTCTTTTCACATCCATTTCTGGATCCTTTTCAGCTTTCCCTCACGGTACTAATATTCTATCGGTCTCAGAGAGTATTTAGGGTTGGAAGTTATTGTCTCCCGATTTCCACGAGGAATCTCAACCCCGTGTATTCTAGAAACTGCACCATCTTCCAAACTTATGCTTATGGGACTATCACCCTCTATAGTGTCTTTTTCCAAAGAACTTCAGCTTAATTTAGAAGATAGCATATGCAGCTCTGAAAATCCACATTTCTATTATATTACTATAACAGATTCAGATTGCCCTTCGTCGCTTTCGTTCGCCACTAATCACGACATCTCAATTGATTTCTTTTCCTGCGGTTACTAAGATGTTTCAATTCACCGCGTTCCTACTTGCAAAGCAAGCGACACACATTACTGTATGCCAAGAAGTCTCATTCGGGAATCCACGGATCTTAACCTGCGTGCGGTTACCCGTGGCTTATCGCAGCTTGCCGCGCCCTTCATCAGCATCTGAGCCGAGCTATCCACCTAATAGCGTAGTGCCTATTCTGGTAAAAATCTCTTTTGCACAGCACCATTGACCATAAATTGGCGCAAGTGGGCACCTTCGCTTCCAGATCATTTGATTCAGGAAGCACATAGAAATAAGGATGATTCATTTTTTCGTGCTTTTGTCTTTCTTCATCCTTAGTAAAGATAACGTGAAACTTCGAGGTTTATAAATGTTACTCTTTCAAAATTTTTTCGAGCTTTGAAATCTTTCCTTCAGGTATTTCTATTTTTTCAATCCTAAAGATTTTAGATTTCATTCCTTCATAACCAAAATTTTCTTTTGTAACCAAAAGATTATTTCCCTTTTTTTCTGCGTAAACAGTTGCTCCATATTTTTTTCCATTTGGTTCAATTTCATAAATTTCTGTTTTAATTTCCAGATTTTTTAAAAGTTGCAAATCCTTTTCTGAAAATGTAACTTGCTCACTTTTTAAAATTACAGTTTCTCTATTCAAATAATCATATGTTTTTTTGAAAATATTTATTTTGTTTTCTCCATTACATTTACTTTTTGTTGTATAAAAAATTTCTCTATTTTCTTTTCCAATAGGAGATTTACGATGTATTTCCTTTCCATTTTTTTGTTTTATATATTCTTCAAGTCCAAAGTAAACCGTTTCAATTATATCAACGCTTTTTACTGCGAACATAAATTATAAGAACATTAATCATTTATATTTCTTTCTAATTATTAACTACTAATAAATAATAAATAAAAAAGGGACTAAGCCCTATTAAAAAATTATTGTTTGCAAATTTCGCAGTTTTCATTGAAGCACATACACTCTGGTTCGTAGTATTCTTTTGGGTGCTTACATGAAGGACATGCTTCTGGTGGTGTTGTTCCCACATGTATGTATCCACATTTTGCACATTTCCAACGTATTGGTTTTTCTCGCTCGAATACTTTTCCTTCCTGAACCATTTTCAAAAGTTTTTTGAATCTTCTTTCGTGTTGTTCTTCTACTTCCGCAATTTCCTTAAAAAGTTTTGCAGCTTCTTGATTCCCTTCCTCTTCAGCATCTTTTTGCATTTGAGGATACATTTCTGTATGTTCGTAATTTTCCCCTTTAATAGCTTCTTTTAAATTCTCTTCAGTGCTGCCTATTTCGCTCATTATCCTAAACTCGTCCTTTGCGTGTTGCTTCTCATTTTCCGCAGTCTCCTCAAAAATTTTTGCAATATATAAAAATCCTTCTTTTCTTGCAGCTTTTGCAAAATAATCATATTTATTTCTTGCTTGGCTTTCACCGGCAAATGCTTTTTTTGCATTTTCTTCAGTTTTACTCATAATATTACCTCCTATAAGATTTCAAAATTTTAACCTTTTATATTGTTTTTTGTTTTAATTGAAAAGATTTATATTGAATAGAAACATCGGTTTCTCGGTGATGTAAATGGCAGAAATACCAAGTGAAGAAGTAAACACAAGACGCGTTCTTGGAAATGAAAATATAGAATGGAAAACTCATTTAAACAGAGAACAAATTGCAGATTTTTTGATAGCATTGGGAGAACAGATGAAGAAAGGAGATGAAGTAAAAGTTAAGACAAGCGATTGGGAACTTCCTTTTAGTTTCAGAGAGCCCGTTGAACTTAAAGTAGAGTATGAAGGAGCTGGCGCTGAAAAAGAACTTGAAATAGAAATAGAACTAAAGGCAAAAGTAGGCAGTCAAAACATAGAGGTTGAATAAACCTCATTTTATTTTCTTTAGAAATCCATTTAAATTTTTAATAAATAAATATTTGATAATTTATAAAACTAAATGGACCAGGAGGGACTTTCAATAGCTTTCTTTTCCGAAGTTTTCTTTCGCAAAGAAAAGCTCTTTTGAACCCCCAGCCTTCTGCGCACTTGAAACTTTTTCTTTAGTGAAGTTTTCTTTTCCAAAGAAAAGTTCTTGCAAGGCAGACGCGCTACCGTTGCGCCACTGGCCCAATAATATTTTTTACAATTTTACGTTTATAAAAGTAACTAATTGTTTTGAATTTTTCAGAATTTTTTTAGTTAAGATTTCTTTTGGTAAAGCTTTTCTTTTAAAGAAAAGATTTGAGGAAGGCAATAATAGTGTTAGTTGCATTTCAGGAATTTAGGAAACTTGTTCCTTGCTACTCTCTCCTTATTATTTTAAAGGAGGTGATCCAGCCGCAGGTTCCCCTACGGCTACCTTGTGACGACTTTACCCATCTCGCT
>PWUQ01000095.1 GCA_003563585.1 Candidatus Parvarchaeota archaeon | reverse complement strand
ACATACTAACACGGTTTCCTTCTATACTAATACTAGAGATTATCCAATAGAAAATAAAGAAGGAGAACATGAATTTTATGTAATTGCACAGGCTGACTACGAAAAGGCAAAATCTGCAATTTCAACACTTAGTGTTGTTGAACCTGGTATTGTAGATATTAATATTACTGAAAGTGAAGAACCAATAGCAACCCCTATTAATGGTTCTTTTGAATTTACTATTAGAATTACAAATAAAGATCATACTGATAATACTTATCTAATAAACATGTATGGTCTTGATACTCTTGAATATGAACCCGATTCAGTAGACATTAAATCTGGAATGACTGAAACAGTTAGGGTTAAAGGAACAATTGGCGATGAACCGGAAGGAGAACATCCTATAACTGTGAGGGTTAAAGATAGGTTCGACAGTTCCGATTCAGCTGAAGAAGTAATAACTCTGGATGTTTCAGCAAAACATGCTACTGGTTTTGGAATTGACTCCGATGGAGTAACTGGATATTTGCTGCTTACAAATTCAGGAAGAGGTATTTTAGTTGCATTAGTTGTATTAGCAATAATTGCTGGACTTTATTATAACAATTACAAAAACCCTCCTGAAGGGAAAAATGGACAATCTTTCCTAAAAAGCATGTTCAGCCCAAAGATTAAAAAGGAAGAAGACGAACAACAAATTGAAGAACAAAGAACCGAAGAAAACGAAGAAAAAACTAACAAAGAAGAGGAATCAGAAATGACTGAAGACAAAAAAGAACAAACAGAGGTAAACGAAAAAGAAACTCAACAAAAAAATGTTCCTGTTCAATCTGCAAGAATTCTTGAGGAAAAGAAAACTGAAAAAGATTCCGAATCTGAAGAAACTGCTGATGAAATTCCTGTATGGGAAGGCGAAAGCATTTCTCTTGATAATGTTAATATTCTTAACCAGCCAATTTCTAAAGAAGGCAGCTGGAGTCCTAAAGATTCGGAAACAGTTCTTCTAAATCTTGATGATCTTAAGGAAGAGTTCCATGAAGATATTAATCATGTTAAAAATCTTAAAAGAAGCATGGGGGAAATAATCGATTATCCTAAAACATCTATACCTGCTAAACAAACTACTGAAAAACCTGTAAGTGATGCTTTTAAAAATGAAGTAAAATCGCTAAAATCAGGTTCTAAAAAGAATAAAAACGTTGGCAGAAAAGCAAAATCTTCAAAATCTGTTCAAGATGCATATATTGAAAAAATTGTAAAGGATCTTAAATGATTTTTTTGTTTTACAATACTATTTTCTTTAATTTTTTAACTTTTCATACGGCTTCAATAAAGTTTAAATATCTGCTTATACATTGTTGCTGATATTCTGTTAATTTAACGACAGGTGATTTCAATTACAAGATATATTGCAGCACTTTCAGGGAAAGGCGGTGTCGGAAAGACAACAACTGTTCTTAATCTAGGCGTTGCCCTGCAGGAGATGGGCCACGAGGTTGTTGCAGTTGATACCAATCTAATAACTCCAAACATGTCTCTCCAGCTTGGCTTGACTCCAAGTCAGGCAACTATAAATGATGTTTTATATAAACGGGCTGGAATTATGGATGCTATTCATGTTCATTCTTCTGGACTTCATGTTGTTCCTGCCGGTCTTTCTGCTTTAGAATACAAAAATCATTTTTTAACTGATTATAGAACCGCATTATCTCGTTTAGAATGTAAATATGATTATGTTTTAATGGATTGCAGTGCGGGCCTTTGGGGAGAAGTTTCCCAGGCAGTTAAAGCTGCAAACGAGTCTTTAATTGTTTCAAATCCTGAATTAATTTCAATGGTTGATTCTTTAAAAGCAATAAAGATGTCTGAAAAACTTGGCGTTGGAATTACGGGTATTGTTTTAAACAAGATTCGAGGAAAACACTTTGAACTTCAGAAAAACACTATTGATGGCATGCTTCAGGATCATGAAGTCATTGGAAAAATTCCATATGATAAAAGAGTTCCAAAAAGCAGCTTTTTAAGAACCCCTATTGTAAAATATAAGAAAAATTCAAAATCTTCAAAGGCATTTAGGAGATTGGCAAAATCTCTTGATTCTGGGGAAAGAGCAGAACCTGGTTTTTTTGAGAAGTTCTTATCTTTTTAATTTTTTTATAGAAACAAAAACTTAAATAACTCTTAAACTGCTATTTATAGATATATCAAAGAAAAATATCAAAGAAAAATAACAAAGAAAAATAGCAAATAAAAATGGCAAAGAAAAAAGATCAAAGTAAAAACAATTCATCTAAGAAAATTCCCTCTGGAAAACTTATTGGTTCAAAAGTTCTTGTCTCAGATGAAAAAGAGGCAAACACTCTCTATCAGAAGAGTTTTTTCGGAGAAATGAAAGCAGGCGGGAAATTAAACCTCTCCTTAATTGAGGCGCTGTATCTTTTAGAAAAAGAAAAACTAGATATTATTCAAGGAAAGAAAAAGATTAAATTTGAAGAATTAATGGATAAAGCAGTTCAAGAAGATCCACTTGCATACGTTCAATATGTTACTTATGACGATTTAAGGGAAAGAGGCTACATTGTAAAAACTGGTTTTAAATTTGGCGCTCATTTTAGGATATATAATCGAGGAGACATTCCTGGTGAGGCTCATTCTTCATGTATGGTTCACTGCCTGCCTGAAAACTTTCAAATGAGTTTAACTGACATTTCAAGAATTGTACGTTTAGGTCATTCTGTTAAGAAGAAGATGTGGATTGCCGCTGTTGACAATGAAGGCGATTTGACTTATTATGAGGTTAAAAGGATTAAACCATGACTCATCCAAAGAAAAAGAAAAAAGCAAAGAAAATAGACAGAAAAAGAAACACAATTAAAATAGGTAAAAAAAGAATACCTACTGATATTCTATGTGTTGGTATTCTTACCGTTCTTCTGGTTCTAAGCAGCATGGCTGTTTTCGTAGGAAGAGATAGGGCCCAGGATGCTCCCGTAGGACAAGCAAATGTTGTTTTTTCAATGGAAAACATTCTACTTTATTCTGAAATTATTAACATAACAGAAGAAATGTCTGCTCTTGAGGCATTTCAAGAAACTAAGGAAATTGGTTTAGGCCATACAGATATTGGTGTTCATGTTAATTATGTAGTACATAATGAATCAATTATCACTAAAAATGAAACACATGGTTGGTTT
>PWUQ01000109.1 GCA_003563585.1 Candidatus Parvarchaeota archaeon | reverse complement strand
TTTCTCCACCTATTATGGTGTTTGAATCTATTATACTTTCTTGAGTTGAATTAAATCCTATCGATGTGCTCAATATTCCTGAGAATGTATTGTTGTTCAATTCATGATTCTTTGTAGGCACCAAGATTGGATCACCTATTTCATAAGTTACACCAGGTAAAAAAACTATTCCATAATCATAATTTTCTATATTACAATTTTTAATCGTTATATTATCTTTGCCTTCTGAAAATATTCCAATTGAATATGATGCACCTGTTCCTATCAAGTCATATCCTTGACAATCCAATGTAATATCTCGTGCTTGAATATCTATACATAAAGTTGCTATTCCATTGGGTTGAGTTCCTAATAAATTTTGGTTTAAGTAATAAGTTGCTCCTTCAACAGTCAAGTTGGTACACTCTGTTATCTGTTCCCCAAGCACAAAAATGTATTTTATCTCAAATGAAGGAGATGAAGGTATTATTAATGTTGTACTCATTTCTTTTTTAGAAGTGTCCAATTCAGTTGTTAGTTCTTCCCAAACTATGTCATCACGTTCCCATAAGTTTAGCGTTTCTTCCATAATGAAATTGCCAAATGTATCTTCTGATTCGTAATGTTTGGTTAAATTAACTTCAACGTTACTACCCCCATACCAAAATCCCTTAACCGGTTCTAAATGAAAATAATCTTCCGGGGTAGATACTGCAGAAACACCAGATTCGATAAATAAATAACCGTCTTCTTTATCATCTACTATGCCACATTTGAAATCTATTATTGTTTTTTCTTCTAAATTATTGTCATATAAATTTATTAATTCGAACTCGTTTTCTCCTTCACAATCTGTTAGTATGTCTGAAGCAGTATTTTTTCCAAAAGAAATATTTGATATTATATTATCTTCGCTTTGATATATCATCAAACTACCTATCTCGTCATTTACCATACTTGATTTAAGCAAATATATCTCAGAATCTAAAACTTGGTTTCTGTCTGAATTATTTAATGCTATCCCAATAAAGTTTGCCAATGAAGGTATATTAAAATCTCTATAGATTGTCGCATATTGGATTGTATTGTCGTGAGAATTTTCCAAAAGAATGCTCATTTGGTTTTCGAAAAATGTGTTTTCTTCAATTACATTTAATTCTGAATTATTTAAATATATACCGTGTGTAGTTCCCAGAAATTCGTTGTTAAAAATATCATTTAATCTAGATTCGGTTATTCCTCCATTTATATATGGAGTCATATAAATTCCATATTCCCCGCCTTCGAAAATGTTTCCTTCTATTTCATTACTGTCGGAGCCAATAAGTAATATTGAAACATCGGTTTCGGAAAAATTATTATTTAATATTTTGTGGTCATATGAATGAATCAGACTCATACTATATTCAGCTGATAATTCAACACCTATTTCAAAATCTTCTATATTACAATTTTGGAGTGTTATGCTATTTGTTCTGAAGGAAGACATGCCAGTTGTGCCTGCACCCATTCCAATAATACTATTCCCTTGGCAATCTATTATAACATCACTTGTAGTTACTTCCAAACAGATATCCCCCCTATCCATTATTATGTCTCCATCTAAATAGTATTCACCGGAAGAATCTATCAAATCACAACTTTCTATTAATATAGGATCGTCTAAAGGACCAATCTGTAATCCCGTAATATTTACTATACCATAAACTGCCATAAAAACAGCTACGAATAGAATTAATCCAAAAATTAGTTTATTATCCATTTTTCATCACTCTCCGATAAATAATATTAATACCTTTCTCATTTTTAAACTTTATTATTCCACTCCACTTTGTAAAAATCGTGTTTTTTAGGTGGAATTATTCTTTTCCAATTAAAAAATAAAAGGAAAAAAATAATAAGTGAAACAATAATTATTACTAAAACCCACCAATACTTAAATATTTCTGTGGGTTCTTCTTCAATTTCATCTAAAAAGTGTGGAGTTAAAAGAGAATGACTCTCATAATCAAAATTATTTGGGGTTATCCATAAAGTAATGATTTCAAATTCTCCTTCTTCTGGTGCGGTTGTTTCATAAGATATGGTTATATGTTCTGTTTCTATATTTTTGAACGACCAAACATATATTTCTCTTGTTTTTCCCATGAAGTTTCTTGTTTCTTGTTCTGTTGTGTATTGTTCTGTGCCTATTACTTCTATATTATATATGTTCCAATTTTGTGGAACCATCTGTGTGAAATCTAGATTTTCTTCGTTTGTGTTTATGTTTATTGTGATTTGAAAGGGTTGGTTTGGTTCTATTCTATCTGGGATAATTGTTTCTATTGATATATCCGCATATGCAATTGAGAATATTAATAAAAACGAAATTAAAAAAATTAATGTCTTTTTCATAATGTATAATAACTAATTAATTATTTAAAAGCTTAATCTTTAAATCTAAATATGGAATGTCAAAAAAATAGAAATTTAGAAAGGTGTAAATGCACGTACGAAGGATGTCCTAGAAAAGGTTTGTGTTGTGAATGTTTAAGATACCACTTAAATAAAAAACAACTCCCGGCGTGCGCATTTTCAGAAAAAACCGAAAAAACCTACGACAGGTCTTTTGAAAATTTTATAGAAGACCAAAAAAATAGAAAATGAAATTTACAGATTCAATAGAAAAATCAAATGTAATATTGATAGGATTCCCGGTAGACCAAGGCACAGAAAACAAAGGTTGTAAAAGCGCACCATTCGAATTACGAAAATCTTTTGAAAATTTTTATTTTTCTGAAACGGGAGAAATAAAAAGTGTTTTTGACTCTAGTGATATAGTTGAAGGGAAGGATTTTGATGAAACAATTAAAAAAATTAAGGTAAAAATTTCTGAGCTTTTGAAATATAATAAACCAATAGTCTCAATGGGGGGAAATCATTCTATAACACTTCCAATTATTCAAAGTTTTTATGAAAATTATCAAAATATAGGTGTGGTTTTTATTGATGCGCATCCAGATTGTCAAAAAGACTATTTTCCTTTTGGAGATGTAATACCAAAAATAGTTGAACAAGAAATACCAATTGTTTTAATTGGTTTGAGAAATTGGAGTGAAGATGAATATAATTTTCTAATTGAAAATAATATACCTTTTTTACAAACAAAGGATTTTGAATTAAATAAAGCCTTCAAGTTAATTAACAAAGAACTCAAAAATAAAAAAATATATGTGTCTTTAGACATCGATGTAAT
>PWUQ01000035.1 GCA_003563585.1 Candidatus Parvarchaeota archaeon | reverse complement strand
ATCATCAAACCTTTCAAAAATAATGTATCCATATTTAAATTCAATTTTTATTTTGTTTTTTCCAGAAGATTTTATCGAAGCATCATAGTCTTTTATTATTTTTGCCAAATCTTTTTTAATAATTTTTAAATACATCCCTTTTATAACATAATTTTCTATACTAGAACAAATATTGTAGTTTTTCTTCTCTTTTTTACTCATATAATAATAGAAAAAGAGTATGTTAATAAATGTTGTCATTACTTAATGTTAAATTTATTTTTTATCAATTTTAACTTTATATACTCCACCTTCTATCTTTATTGCATGTCCGTTCGAGATTGCTTTGGCTATTTTATTTCTAGCAGAATTGAGAAGTCTGTTAAATGTAGGCTGAGATATTTTCATTTTTTTTGCAGCTTCAATCTGATTTATCCCTTTTTCATCTTTTAATCTAAAAGCTTCAAATTCATCTATTGTTATAACTACTTCTTCTAATTCAGTTAATCTTATTCCAGCCGGCTTAAAATAAGTTACATTAGGTTTTCTTTTTATGAATCTACATCTCTTTGGCCTAACCATTCTTTTTCTTTTCTATATATTCTTTAATCTCTTTTATTCTTTTCTCTATGTATTCTTTTTCCTCTTCGAGTGCTTTTATATCTTCTTTCAAAAGTTCTTTTTCTTTTTCTTTTGTTATAACAATTGGTTCTTCTAAGAAAGGACAAAATTGTCTTCTTTCAAAACCTCTTTCAAAACCTCTTCCAAAACCTCTTCTATCTCCGTATCCACAAGGACCAAATCCTCTTCCAGTTAATGGACCTTCTCCTCTTGGACCAGTTCTATCAAATCTTGGCATATTTATCACCTCTTTTTATTTTTCAAGCATTATAGTGAATGCTTGTTATAAATATATATTCATAACCAATATATAAATGTATTGGATATATATTCATAATAAAATTATTTAATTATATTTTTCAAGTCTTCTTTAAGAACTTCTTTTAAATTGGGATTATAAATTGCCGCGGCGGGATGATACATAGGAGCTATTTTTATTTCTCCGAAAAGAGTAGAAACTTTGTAAATTTTTCCATGTTCGCTGGAGATTCCATCAAATTTTAAATTATATCTTTCAAAAATTGTTTTAGCTGCGTGCCTTCCTAAAGGAATAATTATTTTTGGTTTTATTTCTTTTATTTCCAAGTCCAAAAAAGGATAAAATTGATTTATTTCTTCATGAGTTGGGTCTCTGTTTTTAGGTGGGCGACATTTGACAATATTAGATATGTATACTTCTCCTCTGTTTAAATTAACAGTTTTTAAAAGTTCATCCAAAAATTTTCCAGCCCTACCAACAAAAGGTTTTCCCAATTTATCCTCATTAGATCCAGGAGCTTCGCCTATAAACATTATACTCGCATCAAGAGGACCGTCTCCGAAAACAACATTTCTTCCATTACATAATTCACAAGCTTCTTTGATTTTTTGTTTCTGTTTTTCAACATCCATATTATTACAATTAATGAAAAGACATATATATCTTTTTTTAATTCTTATTTTATGGGTGTTAATCAATTAGATGTAAAATTAATTGCATATACGCGAGGCGATAAAGAGGTTGGACCTGAAGAAATTTGTGCTTTTAGTGCTATGGGGTGTCATTCTGAAGAATCCTCAATTAATCTTATTACCGAATTTTTAAATACAAAAAACAAAGAAGAGATAAAAGAAACTTGTAAAGCTGTTTTTGACAAGAGTGCAGCAATCGGACATGGTTCTGTTTTAGACCAAGCATATTTTACATTTTCAATTGAAAATCTTCCTAGATTAGCTACACTTTTCATATGTACTCCAGAATATCTTTCACATCTCCAGCAATCTATGAGATTTGTGAGTGCGAAAAAAGGTTATAGTGTTCCAGAATCAATCACAAATTCAAATATGAACAATAAAACAGAAAAAATTCTGAATGATTCTTTTGAGGTTTATGAAAAACTTGTTGAAAATGGCTTACCTATTGAAGACGCAAGATATTTACTTCCCTTGTATTCAAAAACAAATATACAAACAGTAGGCAATCCAAGAGAATTAGGACATCTATTTTATATGGCAGATAATCACAAAATACCTTTTTCTGTGAAAGAAGTAATGAATCAAATGAAAGAACAGACAGATAAAGTGGCACCAAATCTTTTTAAATATTGGAAAAAAGATATAAATTATTTTGCAACATATCCATCTGCTCAACTTTTCATGGAAAATAAAACACTCGATGAAATTATAAAACAAAATAATTATCCTGAAAGTGTTTCATATATAGATTATGAAATTTCTACTGAATCTTTCAAAAGAGCAATACTTGAAAAAACTGAGGCAGAATATGCAAATTTAAAAAATATACATAACTTAGGAAAAATGGAAGGATTTTTAATTCCTATGTCTGTTGCTTGCTTTCATCAAGCTATACGTCAGAGGACTTGGAATCACACAATTCAAAATTTTTATTCTGCCGCAGAAAGAAAAAAATTTATTGTACCTCCATCAATAAAAAATTCAGAATATATAGAGATGTATAAAAATCAAAACGAAGAAATGTTTTCTTTATATGAGGAATTAATAGAAGAAGGGATTCCAAGAGAAGAAGCTATAGGAGTTCTTCCTCATTCGATGGAAATTTATGATTTTATACACATAAACGGATTCAATGCAGTTCATTCTATAGGAAAGAGAACTTGCACAAAAGCTCAGTGGGAAATAAGAAAAATTGCAAATGACATAGCTGAAATAATAAGAGAAAAAAATCCAAATTTAGGAATGTACGCATATCCTCAAGGAGTCATATATAAAAAATGCCCAGAAGAAGAACCCTGTGGTTTGTGTAGCAATATACTAAAAAGGATTGAAAATGAAAGACGTTAAAAAATTTAGCGCGATTTTAATAATTTCAATTTACGTAATATCTGTTTCTGTTATTTCTATATACATTTATCAAGCTCTTTTGAACGCGGGTTTATGCACACCCAGCGATGTTTGTTTGATGAGAATTCCAATCTATTATTTCATTCCGCTCTTTTCAGCAGTTGGTTTAGCCACGGGTGGAATAATGTTTTATTTAATATCGGAAAGGATTGACACGAAATTAAAAAAATACAAAAAAGAACAAAAGCAAAAAATAAATGAACTTTATTCAAAACTTTTAAGCGATGAAGAAAATAAAATTTTTAATCTTCTAAAAAATGAGAAAAAAATTAATCAAGCAGATAT
>PWUQ01000018.1 GCA_003563585.1 Candidatus Parvarchaeota archaeon | reverse complement strand
ACAAAATATTGCATATGATATTGAGCCATCATGGAGAACTTGAGTATGGAGCTTTAAAAAGACCTCAATTTCCAGAAGCTGCTGTCATTTATTACGCTGATTTAATGGATTCTCAAGTTACACAATACATAAGAATAAAAAAAGATACAAAGGATAAAACAGAAGACTTTAGAACATATAGCAAATATCTTGGAGAAATCTACTTAAGATAAGTTTATATTTTTATTTAATTTCTAATATAATGGAGGTGTTTTAATGAAAAAGCTAAAAGAAGGATTTCAATTTATAGGAGTTTCATTAGTTGCAGCAGTAGCTTTAATCATACTTGGAATTGTATTTTTTGGAGTGACGCTTTGGATCATGAAAGTTGCGAGTGACTTTTTCTTTGGACCAGGATTAGAAGCTAATTGGGCAGTATTATCAGCAGCGATAATGTCTATTGGAGCAGTAGTTGCGGGAGCACTTGAAAAGAAATAAATTTTTTTATTTTATTTTTTATTTTTAAACAATATCCTCATTTGAAGCTTGAATTACAATTAAATCTTCAGTTGTGAGTTTTTTCTTTTGCTTGAATCTTTCTTTTATTTCATTTGTTTTATCTTTAATCATTTTATCTTTCAATTTCTTTTCTTTTTCTTCTCTCTGTTTTTTTTCTTTAAATTTTTCTTTTCTATCGAGTTTTAAATTTCCTTTAATGTCATCAATTTCTTTGTTTAAATTATCAATTTGTGGGTCTAATTCATCTATTTTTTTAGAAATATCTTTTCTCTTATCTTGAAATTCATCTATCTCAGATTGAATGTTTTTCCATTGTTCAGAATAAGAAACAACAGTTAAATGAAAAAGATGTTTTTCTTTCTCAAGTTTCCTTATTTCTTTTTGAATTTTAATTTTTTTATTTATCTTTTTTTGTTCTTTTTTTATTTTTTTGTATTCTTTTTTGAGTTCTTTTACTTTGTCGTTTATTTCTTTTTCTTTCTTATATGGCATAACATCTGTTTGAACTTTCCATTCTAATCTATTTATTGTTTTTTCAAGTTCTTTTGGTTTTTCTGAAAGTTTAACATTTGGAATTTTTTTTATTTTCTCAACAAGTTTTTTTATCTTTTCGGTTATTTTGTCTCTTTCTTTTTTATTTTTTTTAACTATTTCAGTTATTTCTTTTCTTTTGGATATTTTTGAATCTATTTTTTTATTTACACTTTTAATCTCTTTTATTAATTTAGTTTTTTTGGATATAAGAGATTTAATCTCTTGTATTTTATCCTTTAATTCATCTTGATTCATAGACATTTAACTTTTTTTGGGTTTAAAAATTTAAGGATTTGCTAGACTTCAATATTTTTCAGCTTACCCTTCTTTGATGTGGCTTTCTTTCCTAAAAAAATGTGTGTAGAAGGCTCTTATAATATCACCAAAAAACTGCCGTGCATTTAATAATAGATACCCTATAAGAATATGAATGCGCCGACCGGGACTTTCAGACTTTTACTTTGTTTTCTTTTCCAAGATTTTCTTTTGCAAAGAAAAGTTCATTTGAACCCGGGTCACAAGCTCTCTCCGCTCCTTTTTCTTTGGTACAGTTTTCTTTCCAAAGAAAGGTGCGTGGAAGGCTCGTATCCTAACCGTTATCCAACCTTACCTGCGGCTTCTTTTGGTGAAGCTTTTCTTCGCAAGAAAAGGTTCCTAGACTATCGGCGCATTTTAAAATTAATCAAACAGCGCAATTCCGCCCGCAACACTGTCTTCAAGTTCTTGAATTTTTTTCAATATTTTTTCTTTCTCTTCACCGGTTATTTTTTCTGCTTTTTCAAGTGTTTTCTTTACATCTTCCTTTTCAAATTTTTCTTCATCTGCTTTAATAATTAAATAAAATCCTTTTTTTTCTATTCCTAATGTTTGAGCTCCCTCGTATCTAAAACCCATCATTTTGATGTCGGGGTTTTCCAAAATCGATTTATCTTCTGTATAATAAATATTTTCAACTACTGCCATTGTTTCACCTAATTAAATGTCAATTCTACTTCTTTTAAATTTTTTGTTTTGAGAACATTATTTAATTTCTATCTTTTTCTTTTGTTTCTCTTTTGTCTTTTCCGCTTTTTTAACCTTAACTTTTAAAACACCATTTTTATAATCTGCGTCTGCTGTTTCAGGTATTATTTTTGCTGGTAACATTGTGTAAACATTATAGCCTTTGTAACTTCTTTCTCTTCTAAAAAACCCTTCTTTTTCTTCTAATTCTTCTTGTTTTCTTTTTGCGTTAACAGATATAGATTCTTCTGTTAAAACTAAGTCTATATCTTCCTTTTCTACTCCCGGCATATCCACCTTTATGACTAAAAAATCTTCTGTTTCTGATATATCTGTATCTGCACTTTTTAAATCAGAAAATTTTGCCTTCTTAGAAAAATCCTTAAACATTTTATTCATCTGATTTTGCATATCTCTCATATCTTCAAAAAAATCGTCAAACATTTTTCATCACCCTATTATGTATTATCTATACGAATTTATAAATTTTTTTGATAAAAAAAGAAAAAAAGAATTAACACTCTAAAAATGTCTGTTCAAAAACAAATTCGGGTGTTTTTTCCGTGCATTCAATCAAAACGACATCATATGGAGCTGTAATCACTTGTATGACTGGACAATCTCCAGGATATGTTTCCAAAACATATATAATCACATTATCGTCTGTTTCTGTTACTTCTGTTATTTCAATGTTATATCCTCCAGTAGGTTGTTCTCCAAAGAAAACAGCTACAACTACATTTTCATTGAAATCTATATCGATTTCTTCTCCAAATATTTCTTCGTATTCTTCCGCACTTGTTATCAACAATTGTTCTTCTTCTTCATACCAAATGTCTGGTACTTCTTCTTTTATGTTTTCAAATGGAATAACTGTTTCTTCAACAATTATGTCTTCTGTTGGTTGTCTCTCTAATAACAAATAAGCTCCTCCTAATATCAAAATCGCTGCTAACACGATGCCAAGATTCCCAAATGCTTTTTTATTTACCATATCATTAATTAACAAAAACAACTATATAAAGATTTTTAATTAAAGGACTAATTTTTTAAATAAACAGTTACAGATTTTCTGTCTTTCTTTTTTTCTATCAAATTTTTTTCTACGAGTTTTTTAATATTTCTATAAACTTTTACTCTAGACATCTCAAGTTTTTTTGATATATCTGCTTGATTAATTTTTTTCTCTTTTTTCAAAAGATTAAAAATTTTATTTTCCTCATCGCTTAAAAGTTTTGAATAAATTTCATTT
>PWUQ01000071.1 GCA_003563585.1 Candidatus Parvarchaeota archaeon | reverse complement strand
GAACTTCAATATCTTTGTGTGCTAAATTTGAAAATTCTATAATTGGAGCAGATTCTTTTGGAAAGCGTGGTAAATCTTCTGAAGAAGTTGGAAAGGAATGCGCTAAAAAATTAATAAATAGGATAAATCGTGGTGGTTGTGTTGATACAAATTTAGCGGACCAGTTAATACCTTACATATCTATATGGGGTGGAAAAATAAAAACCGGAGAAGTATCGATGCATACAAAAACAAATATGTGGGTTGCTGAAAAGCTTTTAAATGTGGGATTTGATATCCACAAGAACGTGATAGAATGCAAAAGGCACTTGAAAAACTAAAGGAAAAAATTGATGAAATTTTAAAGTTTAATGAAGTTCTTATAATCAATGATTATGACATAGATAGTTGCGCTTCAGCATCAATATTATGGAGAATTTTAAAGGTTAATGGGATTAAAGTCGAACATTTAACATTGAGCAAAGGTGTTGAAGATAAAATAATCCAAGAATTAAAAGACAAAAATCCTGAAAAAGTTGTTGTTGTGGATTATGTACCTACAGAGGAGCTTGCTAAAGAACTTTCTAATTTTTCAACAACTATACTTGATCACCACACTCATGAGAAACATTTAGAAATTCTTGATTATTATACAACTGGTAGTTTTGATGTAAAATATGCAGCATTGTCTTATTGGTTGTATTTGGTTTCAAAGGAGTATGAAATAGGAGATATCGAATGGCTAGCAGAATTGGGATGTTTTTGGGATAAATGTATGGAAAATACAGAATTTTATGAAGAAGATGTTTATTCTAAAAAAATGAATGAAATGCTTCCTTTCAATATTTTTGTTTCATATACACAGATAGAGGGTGCTAAAAAAATGGTAGAAATTTTCAATAATAGTTCTGACTTTAATCAAGCTCTTGAAAATATAAAGATGGATAACTTGTATATAGTTGCTGAAAAAAAATTTGGGGAAGAATTTGAAAAAATAAGCAATTCCAAAAAAGAGTATCCAGAAATTTACTTGAATATCTTTGATGTTAAAACCGAATTTAAACATATGAGAGTTTTCGTTGATTGTATAACATATCAAAATAGCGGGACACACATTTTTATTTTAAATGAAGTAACCAGATACAAATTTTCTTTTAGAACTTCATTAGACATAAATCTTGTAAAAATAATAAGAAATCTCTCAGAAAAAATTCCAGATTTTAATGGTGGAGGACATCCAAAAGCTTGTGGTGCAATGCTTAGTAATGGAAATATAGAAAAATTTATTGAATCCTTCATTGAAGAATATAAAAAAGTTATACCATAATTTCTTTGCAATTAAAATCAATACATTCGCAGCCAGATACATTATACCAATCTAAACAGTTTTGTCCACATAATATTCCTTTTAATTCCTCGGGTGTCTGTCCTTGTACATAACACCTGCAGTCGCAAAGACTTAATACACAATCATCATTAAATGTGCATCCTATGGTTTGGAATTCATCTCCAGCTGGTGTTAACATGTATATGGATAGAGATAATAAGAATATAAAAAATGTTAATACAGCCAATTTCCAACTCATGTTTAATCAATATATTACCTATTTATTTATTTAACTAAAAATAAAAAATTGAAATTGGAGCATATAAGAAACCACTAAAACAATGGAAGACACAATAGTACCTATTGACACCATTTTAATTATTTCCTTATTTTTTGTTGGCCAAACCCATATAATTCTAATTAGTAAAGATATAACTCCTGAGAAAATGATGAATCCTGCAGCTGAAAAAAGTCCTAAATTTCCTTGATGGAAAAGATTTGCTAATGAAGCTGTTGCCGCAGATGATGAAAATAAGCTCGCACTTGCAACAGCAGGTATTAAACCCACGTCTCCGAAATAAAAATTAAGCAAACCTCCGATAACAACTAATGCGAGATATATACCTCCAAAAGTAAAAACAGATTTCAAGGATAATGGAGATGGTAAATTCAAATCCTTTACGACATCGTGTTTAGATTGTGTGTAGTAATGATAGAAGAAAATAAGTAATGAAATCATAGAAAGGATATATGGAACTATTAAATATTTAACAAGTTCAAAAGCCCCAAAAACAAATGCAATAACAAATATATGACTAAACAAGGAAGCAAAACTTGCCAAAAAGATACATGATAAAATTGTTTTTAGAAGAGATTTGTTTTTTTTAAAAAGACAGGTTAAATGGAAAACTGTTGCTGTTCCACTTATAAGTCCCGCAAAAAAGTTTGAATAAAAAAGTCCTTTTTTTGATAACTCTTTCATAAATATGTAAGAAGCAAAAAATATACCAGATATAACAACTATAATATACCATACGCTAAAGGGATTTACAAGATTCCAAGGATCTACATATCTATTTGGAAGTAATGGGAGTATTATGACTGCTATTATACCAAATTTTATAGCGGATAATATTTCTTCGCTTTTTAGATTACGTGACCAATCTATCATCTCTCTTCTTGCGGCCAAAAGAAGTGTTGTTATTATCGACAGAACAGCAGCCATCATGAAATTTATGTATCCTCCGAGTCCTACCAAAAAGCCCATAAAAAAAACAATGAACATTGCAACGTACGTAGTTGCTCCGGTGTGTTTATATTTTAAAAAATTCGATGTATAAACTGCTGTTGTAATAATTATAACAACGATTAAACCTAAAACAAAAATCAATGATTCACCTGAGATGCTTCCTAAAAATGCTGAAATAAATCCTAGTATAGAAAATAAAATTATAGTTCTTATGCCAAATATTGGAACTGCTTTTTCCTCTGTTTTTTTTCTGAGGTGTTCTCTTTCAATTCCGGGAAGGGCTCCAACAAGTGCTGCAAAAAGGAGCATTGTTACAAAATCTATTAACATGATATATTTAATAAAGAATCTTGTATTAATAAATATGATGAAATTCGAGGATTATGATTTTGAAATAAAAAAAATAAATGATATTATAAAAAAAATTGAACCATCTAATGTATTAATTCAATTGCCTGATGGATTAAAACCAATTGCAACAGAAATTGCAGATAAAATAAATTCTGAAGTATTTATTTGGGCGGGTAGTTGTTTTGGTGCTTGTGATTTGCCTAATGTTGATTTTGATTTGCTTATTCAATTTGGACACACAGAATTTAAACGATAGTTACATGAAGAGGTGCGTCTCTTATGTGATTTATTTTTCCGAACTGTGCGTCTACTTGAAAAATCGGAACGTTGCCTTCGACCAATGTTTCTCTGTAAAATACATAAATTAAAGTTTGTCTTTCAAAATCAGCT
>PWUQ01000013.1 GCA_003563585.1 Candidatus Parvarchaeota archaeon | reverse complement strand
TTGATTTACCGGTTATTTTTTTGTTTTGATTGAAATATTTTTGAATAAAATCTGAATCTTGTTTAGAAAGTTCCACCGCAAAATAATTTACTTTATTTAAATTCATGTATTCAAAAGAAAATGGATTCATGCCACAAGCTAAATCAAGTATGGATTTTGGTTTTCCTGTCATCTCCCAGATCTTTTTATACAATTCAGGATAAAAATCAAATCTTTCTTTGGTAGATAAATGGCTTTTTAATATTGATTTATAATCTTTCTTTTTTAGAAATTCCTCACGTTTTTTAGAATCTTTTGTTTCAAAAAGCCCGTATATTTTTCTTAGTTCGGCACGTATTAATTTTATAAAATTCTTGTATTTTGAAGAACGGTCAACCGTTCTAAACTCGTGTTCGGAAAGAAACTTTGTTAGTTTATGCCTTTTTTTTAATTCCTTCTCAACATTATTTCTTACAAATAAATTACCTATTTTAGAAAGTTCTTTTTTCTCCTTGACATCTTTAACTATTTTATCAATCAATCTTTTTGGAATTTCCACGAATTTAAAAGATAATTTAGATTTAAGTTATTTACTTTAATCGATTAAAACAAAATTAAAATAAATAAAAGAAAAAGGGTTGCGTTTATTTACTCAATAAAATTTCTATTGTGGAAATTCTGACGTTTTTTCCGTCATCCCCTTGAAATTCTTCTGAGTCTATTTTTATTTCTTTTATGTCTGTGTCTTGCACGAATCTTTTTCTTACTACTTCTGCGACATCTACTGCCCTGCTTATATATTTTCCACGTGCCTTCACTGTAACTTCTTTTACCCCAGAATTAAACTGCATAACAACACCTGTTACGTAGTTCATAAAGGGTTTCTTTCCGATAAATACCACACTATCTTTGTTTTTAGTCATATTAACGTACCTCCGTTATTTTTTCATCCGATTTTATCAGATGGACTATGCAACCTGCGATTTTATTACGTATTTTTTTTGATGGTATATCTGCTATTTCATCAAGGACTTTTTTATTTTTTTCAAAATCCTTGCCTAGCCTATCTCCATATTTGTTAAGTATCTCTCTCGATTTTCTTTTAATGTATTTTGTTCTTATTCTTCCCATATTATATAGTAAAGAATTTTCAGTCTTTTTAAAGCTTTCTTATGCTTTCAGTAACTTTATTAAATATAAAGTTACTCTAATAAAATATGGTTTTCGGTGAAATAACAATAGTAATTGCTGTAATAATACTTTTCATTTTCGCATTCACTAGATTCGCGGCATTTAGATTTGTCTCATACTTAATAGCTCTTTTGATTGTTGGAGGCGTTTTTGTGAAATTTTTTGTAAAACAATATACAGAAAACGAAAGAGCAATAATATTTCGCTTTGGAAAATATCACAGGATTGCGGGACCAGGATGGGCGTTAGTTTTACCTTTTTTTGAAAAAGAATATGCAAAGGTAGACATACGTACAAAAATGATACCCTTGAACGTACCCGTCGCATTTACAAGAGACGATTTAAGATTGAATTTAGATGGTGTTATATATTATAGGATAGCAAATCCTGATAAAGCTATATTAAAAATAGACAATTATATGAAAGGTTTAACGAATCTTATTTCTTCTCAGACAAGAAATCTTATGGCTTCAATGTCTATGAGAGAAGTATTTGGAAATTTATCCAGATTAAATGATATGCTTGCAAATGCAATAAGACATGAGACATGGAAATGGGGTATAGATGTTCCTATGGTTCAATTAAGAGGAGTTTCACCACCAGAGGAAATAGCTGTAGCGATGCAAGAAAAAGAAATAGCTGCACAATCCATGCAAGCTAAAAAATTCAGTGCAGAAGCTAAAAGAGTTGTTATGGAAGCTATTGGTAAAGGTGCAGAATCCATGAACGATAGAGCTATCATGTTCTTGTATTTAAAAGCTTTAGAACAAATGAGCCAAGGAGAAGGAACGAGAGTTGTTTTCCCAGCGCAATTTATGGACGCAATGGGTGGCGGATTTGGACTTGGAAGTGGTTTAGAAACCGCTACAGGAATGAATATGAATCAAGCAGTAGACGCAGTAAGACAAAGAATACAATCTGTTTAGAACTTATTCGCAATTCTTTTAAATATTCAATTTCATCAATATAGATATGAAAAGAACATTTTTAATTTTGGTTTTATGCTTGTTTATATTTTCTATAGCAAGTGCTAGGTCATTACAAATAAACGTGGAAGAATCTGAAGTCGGTGCTTATTCGGAAGTTTACATTGATTATGAAATAGATTTGGGTGAAAGAGAAACTTTTACTTATGAAATAGGTATAAGAAACGGAGAATCATTTTCAATCTTTGAAAAGACTGTAACAACACAAAGAGAAACCGGAAGTTTGACGTGGAATACAGAAAATTATGAGGCTGGTATTTATGAAGCGTACATATTTATGGAACCAGATATACGGTGGCCGTCTAGGAAATTTGAAATACTTCCACATTTTGATTTTGAAATAAGTTTAGAAGAAGTGGAAATTTTCGTATACAAGGAAGATGCCACTAAATCTTTTCAAATAGAAAATACAGGTAATGTGCCTGTTTTTATTTCATTGGCACCAAGAGGATTAAAATCTAGAGCTGAATTAGTACCCATGACATATGACATAGATGTTGGAGAATCTAGAAACTTTTTATTTTCTGTTGAAAAACCAAAAGAACATTATGAAGCACACATAACAATTGAAGCAAGTTGGGAAGAAGAGTCAATTGAAAAAGAACTCCCTATTAAAATTTATAATCCAATTGTTGAAATAATTGTGGAAAATATAGAAATTTCAAAAGTAGATGATTCTCAAATAGTGACTGGAGAAATAATAAATAATGGGAATATACATAGGAACGTAGCAATAACATATAGTGTGGATGATAAAAAAGAAACTCAAAATGTTATGATATATTCCAACGAAACTTTTGAAATAAACGATTCTTTTTCTTCTGAACAAAAAGTCAGATATATTGAAATAAGTTATATAGATAGTGATGGAGAGGAGGCAACTTTTAAAGAGAGTTTTAGTATAATCCCTTCTTTTGATATTCCTTTCTTAGATATCGAAACACTAAAAGATAATTTTAACTATTTAATTTTAGGAGCAATAATACTATTTGCCATTCTATTTTTAATTAGTAGAAAGGGGAAATTAAAACACAAAAAATAAGAAAAATGGTAAATTGGAATAAAAAAGTGGGTTGGGACAGATTCATATTCTCTTTAGGTGAGATTAGGGATTTATTTTTTGTTACAATTGTTTTGGGATTTT
>PWUQ01000025.1 GCA_003563585.1 Candidatus Parvarchaeota archaeon | reverse complement strand
GGTGCTGGAGTAGTTACAACTAACTTAAGATTTGATAATAAAAATATAAAAGAAAATATAAGGAAATATGGAATTGTTTTAGGAGATAATTCTCATTTAGGCTCCAACACAACCACACTTCCGGGGACTTTTATTGGACCAAATTCATGGGTATATCCTGGTGTTGTTTTGAAAGGTTTTGTTCCAGATAGTTCCATTGTAAAATACAAACCAGGTTATAACATTGTAGAAAAAAACAATAAAAAATAATAAATGGTCCCGAAGGGAATTTCACAACCTTTCTTTTGCTTTTTTTGATGTCTTTGCAAAGAAAAGCTCTTTTGAACCCTCAACCTACAGGTCCGAAGCATCGACCTGATTTATTTCAATCAGTCTGTCGCTCTATCCAGGTTGAGCTACGGGACCAACAATATTACAAGTAAAACCATAGTTTAAACTTTTTGCATTTTTAAATGCCCCCGAAGGGAATTTCAAAACTTTTCTTTTGCTTTCTTTTCCAAAATTTTATTTGCAAAGAAAAGCTCTTTTGAACCCTCGACCTACTGCTAACCCCACTCCCTTTAAAAAAGGATATAGGAGGCAGTTGCTCTATCCAGGCTGAGCTACAGGGGCATATATATTACAAAAGCGATTCACTTTTAAAATTTAAGTATTTTATATATTCTATGGCAAAGCTTGTAGAAAATTTCAATTTTTTGAAAAAACAAGGTTTTAAAGTTACAGAATTTGGTTTTGCAGAATCTGTTTCAGATGCAATAGACATAGGGAATAAAATAGGCTATCCTCTTGTTTTGAAGATACCTTCAGAGATACATAAAACTGATGTTGGTGGAATCGCTACGAACATACATAATGTTTCTGATTTAAAAACAATAAGCAAAAATATGGTTTCTAATTTAGCTAAGCAAGGAATCAAATTTGAAGGTTTGGTTGTTCAAAAACAGATAAAAGGAATTGAATTAATAGTGGGATTGAAAAAAGATCCAGTATTTGAAAAAATAATTCTTGTTGGAAGTGGGAGTATTCTTGCTGAATTAATCAAAGATGTAACATTTAGAGTATGTCCTATATCTAAGAAAGATGCAAAAGAAATGATAAGTGAAATAAAATCCAAAAAAATTCTAGATGGATTTAGAGGAGAAAAAATAGAAACGAAAGAATTAGAAAATTTTTTAGTTCAAATATCAAAACTTGAAAATATCAATGAACTTGATTTAAACCCTATTTTTGTAAATAAGAAAGGTTGTTGGATTGTTGATGCTAGAATAATTAAGGAGTAAGTCTTTCTCTATCTCTTGGGAATAAACAAGCTTCCCTTATGTTGTTTAACCCACATATAGCCATTGTTAATCTTTCCAAACCTATACTCCAACCAGCATGAGGTGGAGAACCATACTTAAAAGCGTTTACATAAAATTCAAAATTTTTAGGTTCCATATTACAATCTTTTATCCTTTTTATCAAAAGATTAGGTTCATGTATTCTTTGTCCACCAGAAGCTAACTCCATTCCTCCATACTCCATGTCAAATCCTCTTGATAATTTAGAATCCTTTGGCATTATGTAAAAAGGCTTTTGGTTTATGGGCCAATCTTTTATAAAAATTAAATTTTCATTTCCAAGTATGTTTGCTAATTCTTTTTCGGCTTCTCTTGAAATATCTTCACCATATTTTATTTTGAATTTATTTTTTTTCAATTTTTCTATCGCATCCGAATATGTAATCTTTTTTACTTTTGGTGTTTTTAAATCTCTATTTAATATTTTGAGTTCTTTGTCACAATCTTTTTTGACATTTTTTATTATATAGAGCAAACATTCTTCTAGAATGTACATAGCGTCTTTTTCATCAGCAAAAGCAATTTCGACATCCATTTGCCGTATTTCATTTAAATGTTTGGAAGTATCATGAGGTTCAGCTCTCCATACAGGAACTATCGAAAATACTTTTTCTAAGTTAGAAAGAGTCATAAATTGCTTGTATAATTGAGGACTTTGAGCCAAATATGCTTCTTTATCTAAATAAAAAATGCTGAAAAGTTCCGTACCTCCTTCAGATGCGGTTGCGATTATTCCTGGTGGCCAAATTTCAGTAAAACCTCTTTTTCTGAAAAATTCTCTGAATGAATTACATATTTCAGATTGAATTTTAAATATTGCAGAAGTTTTAGGCTCTCTTAAATCTAAAAATCTCCAATCCAATCTTTTACTTAAATCTGTTTCAATTTTTCCAGATATATCTATGGGAAGTGGAGATTCAGATTCAGATATTATATCGATTTTTTTTGGAATTAGTTCCTTTCCACCTCTAGCTTGTTTACTCTCAACCATTTCTCCTTTAACTGAGATTACAGATTCTTTTGTTATATCTATATCAAATAATTCAGAAGACACTTTTGATTTTGGAAGTGTTATTTGCAAGGTACCTGTGCGATCTCTTAAAATTATAAATTTTATTTTATTTAAATCCCTAAACTCTTCTACCCATCCAGCTACAAAAACTTCCTTTTTCTTGAATGAATCTTCTATTGAAATTCTTTCTTTAAACATAAAAAAATAAGAATCATGCATTTTATATCATTTATGATATTATCCAAGTCTTTCTTTCAAAAACATATTCAATTCAACTATTGCATCTTGGGTCGTTATTATTTCCTTCTTTAATATCTCTAATTCATTTTGTAAGACATCTATTTTTCTATTTTGTCTTTCCATGTCTCTTTTATTTAATTCTTCGTATATATTGTCTATCTCTTTTGACATATCAACCATTTCACTCTTTTTGGCAAAAATATTTCCCAACTTTTTAAATTCTTCAAGTAAAAATTCAAAATTCGGTTGAAGTCTATCTTCTAATTCTTTAACTTTATTCAGAAGCATGACATCCCTTTCTGCTAATTCTTGATTGCTTGGATATTCTTCAATTTGTTTTTTTATCATTTCAAAACTATTTCTAAATTCTTCTATATCTTGTTTTATTCCAGATTCTGTAGAAGCAATATCTATCTTCAATCTACCAAAACTTTTTTCAAGTTCATTTAAAGTAGCTAATTTTTTGTCAGCTCGTTCTAATTTTCTATCAGTCTCTTCAAGTTTTTCTATAGCATCATCTATCTTTTCTATATTCTTGGTATTGATTGCAGTTTCTTCATCTATTTTATTAGAAAGCTTTTCCAACTTTCTCTCTTTCTCACCAACATTCTCTATTATATTAACAGCCTTTTCTGTAACTTTTTCAAGAGAAGAAATTCTTTTACCAAGCTCATCTGAAATACCTTTTATCTTTTGCTCCATTTCAGATTC
>PWUQ01000005.1 GCA_003563585.1 Candidatus Parvarchaeota archaeon | reverse complement strand
TGATTTTTATTTCTGCACTGGCTTTCTTTTTTGATTCTTTCATAGGAATTGGTTTTTTATTTATGTCAACAGGAGTGGGATATTTAGCTAGTAAATTAAAAACTAGGACTGCACATTGTATGGGTTGTTTAATTATTCCCGTATTGCTTTTTTATTTTATTTGATGAAATCGGAACGTTTTTAAGTTTTCATTACTATTAAATAACTATTAAAATGGTGCTCTTAGAAGACGATTGGTATTGGCTTACTGATTCTCAAATGGAAGAAAAAAAAGAGTTAGGCACAGATTATACTCCATTTCCTCCATATCTAGATAAAATATTTCTTGAAGAACTAGAAAGACTGCCGACAATAGGACGAAATAATTTAAAATTTTTAGTAAAAAAAGGTATCCCAGATAATTTAATGGATGATTTAGATATAGGTTTATTTGAACTTGCAAAAATGCAAACAGAGGAAGTTAAAAAAGACGGAGATAATTATATCTTTTTAATTCCAGAGGATAGATTTTATTGTATTAGTGGGGATAGAGAATCAATATACAACACAAAAAATTTCAGAAAAGATATAAGGTGGGGATTATATAGAATGGCTAATGGACTTGAAGATACCTCTGAATATACTTCATTTTTGAAAGAAATTTTTCGTGAGATAAAAGCGGAGATATATTCTCATATGTATAAAATAAAACATAATTCTAAAAATGTTCATTGAAACTAATGTCCTGGAAAAAGAAATTTTGGTTTTAGATTTTTCAATTTTTCAACAGAAATTTTTAATTGTTCTAAATCTCCGCTTGGAAATTTATAGCTTCCAATTCTTTCTCCACCATACCAGGTATCCCCAGAAAAAAACATTTTCTTTTCCTCATCGTAAAAAGCAATTGAGCCTGGTGTGTGCCCAGGAACATAAATAATTTTTAATTTAAAATTTCCATTGTTGATTGCCTGATTCTCTTCTAAAATTTCATCGACGGTTATGGATTCTATTTTAGCATTAAACTTTTTTCTAAAGTAATCTGGCGAAACAATTTGACTTGCTTTTTTTAATTCTTCTGTCGCTTTTTTGCTTGCTAAAATTTTAGCTCCTTTTTCCTGGTATTTTTTTGCATATTGGTGGTGGTCAAAATGACAATGTGTCAATAAAACCTTTCCAATTTTTTCTTCCACCATAAATCCTGCATCTATCAAAATATTAGGGTTCCCAATTAGAACATATGTATTCGCGATTATACCTGGTTCGTTTGTCTGTCTGTACACGTATAAATTTTCCTGAAGTTTTATTTTTTCCATATTATTTTAGCGCTTCATTAATCTCTTTTAATGCTTCGTCATGGACTCTTCCATTTGTTGAAAGAAGGTTTGTATCTTTTAGTTGGAATTCTTCGCCTTTGAAATTAGTCACTTTTCCTCCTGCTTCTCTGACAATTAACGTTCCTGCTGCGACATCCCAAGGAGATTCAAAGTCGCTCATGAAATATATTGGCGCTCTTCCTGCAGCCACAAAACACATTTCCATAGCGCCCGCTCCTTGTTGTCTTAAGGCCAAAACTTTCGGACGTAGATGAGTAAATATTTTTGAAATATTTTCTACTGCTTCGTCTGTATGTCCATTACAGAACTGTATAAATGAATTTTTTAAATCAGGTACATCTGAAACTTGAATTGGTTTGTTGTTCATAGTTGCGCCTTTTCCTTTTTCCGCATAAAAAAATTCATCCAAAAAAGGTATATAGATTGCTGCGTGCTTAACGTCTTTATTTTCAGCATAAGCAATTGAAACATTAAAAAATGGGTTTCTTATTGAATAATTTTTGGTTCCATCGAGAGGGTCGATTATCCACATTTTTTCAGATTCTCCTTGCTTTCCAGATTCTTCCCCGAGAATAGCATGTTCGGGAAATTTTTCTTTTATTTTAGATATTATAAATTCCTCAACCATCTTGTCAACATTTGTAACTATGTCTCGTGCGCCCTTGTGTTCTACATTCTTCAACTTTCCGAAATTTTCCATTAAAATTTCTCCAGCGTCTTTCGCAATTTTTTCCATAAATTCTTTCATTTTCTCACCTCAATTATCTGAATAAATTTTTTTATCCAAATAGTTTTTTATTATTTTTTTGCTTGGGGAAAAGATTCTTTCTGGGAGTGAATTTATTTCAAACCATTCCCATTTTGTTATTTCGTCAGGTTCCATAGTTTTGGGTTCACCTTCAAATTCTTTGCAAAGAAAACCTAATGTTATGAAATGAGCCTTGGGAATTTTATCATCGGAAACGCTGATTAATTTTAAGTTTTTAACATCAATATCTGTTTCTTCCTTTGTTTCTCTTTCAGCGCATTCAATTGGAGATTCTAAAAAATCTAATTTCCCTCCTGGAAGAGTCCAAGTTCCCTCACCCTCTAATTCAGAATCTGCCTTTTCCGGATCGCTGCTTCTTAATCCCAAAAGAATTTTATTTTCATTGTTAAATATTAAAACGCCTGTTCCGACTCCTGTAAAATCTTTTCCGACTCTCATTTTAATCGTCCATAAATTTTCCGAGTCCCGTCTGTTTCGTGGGCTCTTTACCGAAAACTGATTCGACTCTTCTTTTTAATATATCAAGAGTTTGTTTTAGATAATCTGGAAGAAAATATTTTTCCGCGAGATTTAAAGAAGGTTGCAAATATTTTGAAACTGTTCCTTCTGAAACAGTGAGCACAAGTTTTCCATCACATTTATGACATTTTCCCGCAATTGGAACTCTTCTGTATTTTTGATTGCAACTTATACATCTAAACTCTTGCTGGGAATATCTTCTGAGATTTCCTTTTATATCTTTGAGAAAGTGTTTTTCAATTACTATTTGTGCTACATTCGCTTTGTTTACTGCTTTTATTTTTTCAGCAAGTTCCATTTGTTTTTTTACTTTGTCGAATATAGATTTTAAGGTTTTATACGAAGAAACTTTATTTCCTTTATTCATGTCTTCTACAGGATGTGTAAAAAGAAGATTTTTGTATTGTTCTGGAGTTCCAAGCGTATCTTCTATTTTTTTAATTTTTACATCATATGGAGATTTCCATTTCTCTGTTGCTTCGTAAAATTCCAATGGATAAATGTCACATATATCCATATTAAAAACTTCATCATCTACTTCTTTTGGAATCAATCTCGTTGTAAGTACGAGTGGCGCATCCATGTGCCTGCTCCCTCTTCTGTCTGGAAGATATTGTCTCGAAAAATTCAAAAGCCCATCCATCAAAAGCATAAATGATGCCTCATCACCATCGCAACGAATTTGAAATAATTGATTCCCCCAAAGTACATTTTTGGATGTTATATTTG
>PWUQ01000110.1 GCA_003563585.1 Candidatus Parvarchaeota archaeon | reverse complement strand
CCACTTATTTATACCGAATCCTCTTTTTTTCATAGCCAAACAGATATCCGTTATTTCTCCTTTAGATTTTTTTATTAAGAATAGGAGTGTTGTATTGGGCAACCGTTGTTTTTCAGGTTTATTTTCTATAAGGATTTTTTCATTCATGTTAGGTTAATTATATCAGATTTGGATTTTGATCTGTAGCACACAGGTCTTTTTAAAATTTTTAGAGTATGGCGGAACATATGGGTTTGGAATCTAAAATGAGACAATATAAAAAAGGGAGAGTAATTCCTTAAAATCCTTTTTAAAATTAGCTTAAAGCCTTAGTTATTGCACCAAGTGTTAGATAATGTCCCATCTGGAAACAGAGTTAGTTTTTGTCCTGATTTGTAAGTCTTTCGGCTCTCTTGCCCTATGAGTAGTCTTATGTAATTGTCAAGATTTTGATTCTTTATCCATTTTGCAATTTTTTCTAATTCTTTTTTATCAGGACAAAGTTTTTTATCTACCTGATCTTGTGAATTCCTAATAACCCAAGCAGAGATTGAATTTATTCCAATCTTTTTTAAATGCATAGAGGTTTGTATGAATTTCTCACATGTATTTATGCTCTCTTTAGAAAGTACGAGATTTGCTCTAATGTTGAGATTTGCTTGCTCTATCCTTTTGATTATTAATGAAATTTCTGGATATTTTGCAATCCCATATTTTTGTGCATTTATTCTTTCATCTATGTCATGAATTGTTAAATATATTGTTGTTAAACCAAGTTGCTGCCATAGAGGTAAATAGGTTTTGGTAAATTTTTCATCTTGTCCAATCCTAATTCCGTTTGAGTAAAGATTGGTAGGGGAAAAGGAAACTCCGTTTTTTTTTAATTTTTTAGTTAACCTTAAAACTTTTGTTATGGATTTAGGAGAAAGGGTTGGTTCTCCACTACTGCTTATTGAAAGATAGCGAGCTCCATTCTTATAACATTGCACAAGTATCCTTTCTATTAAATCAAGATCTACAATCCCATCTTCTTTTGGGGCATATTTGCGTAAAGGAACTCCTGCACAATGAGGGCATTTTGCATTACACTTTCCTGTGCCGACAAATATGGAAAGACTTTTTAATTCTTTTCTTTTTTCTGCTATTTCATACATAAAGCCCCCTCTCTAATCCAAGAATATGCAACTGTTCCATCTTGAAAAACAACTAATTGTCGTACAAAATCTTTCTTGGGGTTATGTTTTGTAACATAGTCTGTGTATCTTAAAATGTTGCCATTATAGTCAAAAACTCCTCCCCCCCAAACATGTCCATGACAAATTTTTGCATTTTTGTGTAACCATCTTCTAATTTTTAGAAGGCCTATTCTTGAAGGTGTGAATTCACTCCTAGAGCCATCGGGATTGCCAACAGGCCAAGAGGTAATATTATCAATTCCTTTTTTTATCAAAGTCTTTATGGATTTTTCATAAACTATATCGTTTTCTACTCCATCTTTTCTTAAGAGTAAAGTGCCTCTGACTCCAAGCCCATGGTTTTGTATATTTTTTACAATGTTTTCAAATTTTGGGTATTTAGCAATTTCATAAACTTGAGCTTGTTTTTTTTCATCAACATCGTGAATGGAAATGGCTATGTTGTTTAAACCTAAATCTCTCCAAAAAGGTAGGTGTTTTTTACAAAATTTCTCATCTCCAAAAAGAATTCCATTGGTAAAGAGATTAACATTTGGGAAATATGCGCCTTTCCGTGAACATTTTTGATATATTTCTAATGCTCTTGTTAATGCTAATGGATCACAGGTAGGTTCTCCACTGGAAGTTAGAGAAAGCGACCATCCTCCATATCGAGCAGATAGTTTTATGGCTGCTTCAAAATTTTTGTCATAAAGAGCATTCTCTTTCGCTTGAGGTCTTAGATATTTTCCTGAGCAAAAAGAACAATTTGCATTACATGCGCCATTACCAATAAGGGCAGAAACACTATAGATTTTTTCAATGCAAGCCATAATTGTCTTTTTTAAAATTTATGTAAGCGAGTGAGCTGTTTTTATAATTTGAATTTTGTGTTACTTCTTCTTCAAACCAACAGAGCTTTTTGAAATTTTCAGCATTTTTTTTGTTTTTGAATTCAACTTCTGCAATTTGTAATCCATATAGCTTGCCCATATATATATCTACTTCGACAGAGTGATCTTTGTAGGGTATTTTATATCTAAATTTTTCTATAATTCTTTCTTCATCTATTAACTTCCAGTATTTTCTAAAGATCTTTTCTGATATTTCGATGTTTTTTTCATATCTAACTAGCCCAGTTCCCAATTTAATGGTTTTGTAATATCTGTCTCCTTGCATGCGTATCCGAATCTCTATCGCTGAGCTTTTCCAGAGATAGCCTTGTCTGAGAAGTTCTTTAGGATATGTCTCTAAATCTTTTGGCAAATTCTTTATTAAAAACTTTTTCTCTATTTCCATAAATATTGTAATTAAATGATTTACAATAAAGGATAACGGTGTAGAGTTTCTAATGATAGACACATGGGTTGATATAAAAAGGGTAGGGTGTTTTAAAAAAAGGGCTTTTTAAAAAGGAAGATTGTTTTTGAAGGTGTTTTTAATGTCCTGATGTAGACATGAAATTTTCAAAAAGCTTTTCTGTCTCTTTGTAACCTCTTTTTTTGCAAAAATATGAGAAATAATTCATAGTAGCATCGAGATTTTTTTCGGATAAAATTTTTACAGTTATTTCAAAGATTTCTTTTGTGGAAATTTCTTTTAGCTTTTTTTGAACTATTTGCTCTTCAACTTTTTTTGTGTGTTTTTTTGCTTTTTGAGCCATATCTCCTGTATCAATACCTTTAATTTTCAAAAATGCATTTAAGATACTACCGTATAGTTTATGATGGGAGAATCTTTGTTTGGAAAAGTCTCTTTTTACTACAATTATATATTTTAAATTGATTTCTTCGTAAGTTGTAAAAATTTCTAAGCAACGAACACATCTTTTCCTCCTCCATGTGGCATATCCTTTTGAGGTTTTTCTGGAATTTAAAACGATCATTTCTTCATTGTGGCAAAAAGGACATTTCATTAATAAAATTTTAAGAAATTACTTCCTTATTATATCAAAAACACAAATTTTAATTCTTTTGTATTAAGAAAGGATGCCTGACTTTAACACACGGGTCTTGTTGAAACATTTGAAGTATGGCGGAATGGACGGGACTCGAACCCGCAGCCTTCGCAGTGACAGTGCGATGCTCTATCCAATTGAGCTACCACTCCAAAATACAAGGTGATTATACCAAAACTCAAACCTTTCTACAATTTCTTAACTTAATTCTTCAATTTCTTTTTCATAAACCTCTTT
>PWUQ01000040.1 GCA_003563585.1 Candidatus Parvarchaeota archaeon | reverse complement strand
CTTTTCAAAAGAAGACCGGAAATTGTAAAAAAAGTTAAGGCAAGGTGATTTAAATGAGTGAAAAAAATAATGAGGAAATACAAAAATTTCAACAAATACAACAACAACTTCAGATGATTTTGATGCAAAAACAAAATGTACAAGCACAAAAATCTGAAATTGAAAATGCTTTGAATGAAATTAAAAAAGTTGGAGATGACGAGGCATATGAAGTTGTAGGAAATATAATGGTTAAAAAATCAAAAAAAGAGATGGAAGATTCTCTTCAAAAAAAGAAAGAAATGTTTGATTTAAGACTTAAAACAATCGAAAAGCAACAAAAGAGTTTGAGTGAAAAGGCTTCTGAATTGCAAGAAAAGATTTCAAAAAATATAAAATAGGATGAAAGGTTATGGATGAGAAGTTAGAGCAAGTTTTAGATATATTATCTGAAATTAGCGAAGATTACACGGTCCCAAAAAACATACGTGAGAAGTGTAAAAAAATAAGTAGTATATTAAAATCCACTGAAGAAGAAACTCGTGTAAACGTAGACAAAGCACTTCAGATAATGGATGAAATTTCAGAAGATCAAAATATACCTATGTATACAAGAACTCAGATATGGAGTATTGCATCTATACTCGAGTCTATAACATATAAATAAAGCATATAAATAAAAAAGTATTTAAAAACATAAAGTAAATAAGTATTAAGGTTTGGTGATGTGTAATGGATAAGTTAAAAGATTTCCTGAATAAGGTAACAGGTAAAGTCGTAATCGAAGGAAACAATAAAGGAGAAGATTTTATAGAACTTGAAGCTAGTGAGATTCATAAGAAGTCTGCTAAAATTTTTGTAAAATATTTTATATTAACAGATTTTTCAGATATTAAACCTGTTATAGATTCACTTAGGGAAGGGTACACCATTGCGCTAATTAAGATAAAACCTCTAAAAGATAAAGATATGAACGAACTTAAAAGAGCTATTAACAAAGTAAAAAGAACTGCTGAAGCAATTGATGGAGAAATAGTTGGCATAGATGAAGATTGGATAATCGCAGTACCTAACTTTATAGAAGTTTACAAAGGCGAAGCAAGTGAAGAAGAAGTTGAATAATAAAAAAACTTCTAATTCTTTCTTTTTTAATTGTCCTGCTTGTAATAAAAAAGGTTTTTCTGTAGAACAAAGAATTGATACAATACCTTATTTAGGAGAAGTTTTAGAAACATTTGCAAAATGCAAATATTGTAAATATAAAACTCATGATATCCTTCCTCTAACTGAAAAAGATTACCCTAAAAAACATAAGATAAAAATCTCTAAACAGAAAGATTTAGAAAGACGTGTTATTAAAGGAAAATATTGCACAATAAAAGTTCCAGAAATAGAGTTGGAAATAAATCCTGGACCCGGTTCGGAGTCATACATTTCTAATATAGAAGGTGTTATAGACAGGATTATATATTCTTTAAAAAGAATTAAAAAGATAGAAAAAAAAGAAGAAAAGATTGATAAAAAAATAAAATTATTAGAAAATGCAAAAAAGCAAAAAAAAGAGATTACAATTATATTTGAAGACCCTACAAGACAAAGTGTTGTTTTAAAAAATTTTAAATAGAATTAAAAATATCTATATTAAGGTGATTAAATATGTTAATTGAACTTTTATCATTTGGAATTGCAATGGGTGTTATTTTAGGTTTAATGTTGGGATTAAGAAAAATCTTAATTATTGAAAAAAGAATAACTCACATGCTACAAAAAATTGAAAAAATAGACATGAAAATTGAAAAAGAACTTAAATGTATTTTACAAAAAAATAAAAAATCCAAAAGAAAAACAAAAAAGAAGTGATTATATAATACTTATCAGGAAACCTATCAAACATCCAGCAGTTACGAAAGGCATTGCTGGATAGAATTTTCCCTTTCTTCCCAATAACATTAATGCACCTATGAATAAAGTAGCACCGATAACAGAAAGAATAGCACTGAACATATTAAATTCTCTTAAAACAACTGCTGCAAAAAGAAGAGTAAAAGCTATATCTCCCCCTCCTAAAACCGCAACTTCTCCTCTGTGTGGAACAAGCAATCCAGAAAATATCCCTAATTTTTGCTGCATATTTGCAATCCCTACCATATGCTTTGTTATGAAAACCGCAACATAATCATAAATAGATATCAGTATTAGTAGCAAAATTATTGCAATAAGATTGAACATTGGCGCAAAAATAACAACAATTCCTCCATAAACTAAAATTTCACCCAAATTGTGTATGTATAAATCAAGTTCTTTAAATTTTAATATCGTAAGAGATAAAGCAACCAAAAATGCTATTGTGGAACTCATAAATGCACTTAGAGAAATAGAAATACACAGTAATACAACCAAGAAAAACCATATTTTAATTAAAAAATCAAACCTCATGCTTTTCATAAATAAAAACATCAATGCGGATACTATTACAATGGCACCTATAAAGAACCATGGAGAAATTCCGGGTTCCATCTCAATTGGCTCCAAACCATAAGGAAGTTCTTCTGCAATTAAGAAATTATTATTTACTGCAAGCCCTACGAACTGCGCAACTAGAAATAAGGATAATATAATAGCCAATGTTGTAATTGAATATTTCATAAAATCAACTTTTTAATATGCTATATAGATTACCACAAAGCATTAAAATCATTCTTGGATTTCCCTTTGAAGTTTGCCATATGTTCTTTATCTGAGCTTCAGTGAAAGGTTCTAATGAATCCGACTTTTTCTCTCTGAATCTATTAAGCCTGGAAACTACTAATTCCTTTGCAATTTCAAACGATAATCCTGGAACGTTGTAAACAAATGATTCTCTACTAAGTTCTCCAGAAATAGAATACATTCTTGCAAGTGTTTCCGGATCACATGATAAAACATAACAAACTCCCGCTCTTGATGTTTCTATAATCAATTCTGTTACTTTCCTTAATTTATCCTCTCCAAATGCTTCAGAAAGCTCCATATTGTCTAAGAATATGAATAAATTTTCTTTTATGTATTTGTCTGTAGTAATACACCTTAATTCATTTATTATATCAATTCCAAAAATGAATTCTCTTTTTTCACATTTTTTTGGTAAATTTTTGGATATTTCTATCTCTACAGGTTTCTTTCCGGAACCTGCTCTACCCACCAAAATTAATATGTTATGTTCATTTTTATCGAGAACTTTTTTGGTTAGTTCTTTTATTTTATCTTTCTCTTTTTGAGACATTATCAATTTTTCTCCTTTGTCACGTAGTATGATGTCCTCACAAAAAAAAGGATTTTGTCCTCCACAATCTTCACTTTTTTTATCGTTTTTCATATTAATTTCTAATATTTTGG
>PWUQ01000106.1 GCA_003563585.1 Candidatus Parvarchaeota archaeon | reverse complement strand
TGCAGATAGACTTTTCGGGAATAAAATAGGAGATATAATCAAAGGTGAACTAATCAACACACCTGGATTTGAATTTAAAGTAACGGGTGGAAGCGATAAAGAAGGATTTCCAATGCGTGCGGACGTAATGGGGACAAGAAGAGTTAGAGTTCTATTAAGTCAAGGCCCTGGCATAAAAATAAAAAGAAAGGGTGAAAGACGTAGGAAATCTATAAGAGGTAATCAGATAGCAAATGATATAGCTCAAATAAATTTGAAGGTTGTAAAACATGGTAAAAAACCACTTGGAGTGGCTTTAGGAAAAGAAGAGGAAGCTACAGAAGAAAAACCAACTGAAGACAAAAAGGAAGAAAAACCAACTGAGAAAGATACAAAAGAGAAAACTGTTGAAGACAAAAAGGAAGATGGAAGGGAAGAAATAGAAGAAGAGAAAAAAGATGAGGAAGAAAAGGAAAATAAAGAAGATAAGTAAAATGGCAAAAAATAAAACTAAAAAAAAGGATGATAAAATTTTGCCAGAAGTAAATATAGGCGCTATAGGACATATAGCTCATGGAAAAACAACGATTGTAAAACAGTTAACTGGGAAGAAAACACAAGAACATTCTGAAGAAGTAAAAAGAGGTTTAACTATACGATTAGGTTATGCTGATTTTGTGATAAAAAAGTGTGAAAAGTGTGATAAATATACAGTAAAAGATGTTTGTTCTTGTGATGGAAAAGCTAAATCAATTAGAGGCATCTCTTTCGTTGATGCGCCGGGACACGAAACACTCATGGCTACAATGCTTAGTGGAGCTGCAACGATGGATGGTGCATTACTTGTAATAGCTGCAAACGAAGAATGCCCACAACCACAAACAAAAGAACACTTACTTGCGTTAGAGATTAGTGGTGTAAAAAATATAATAATTGTTCAAAATAAAATAGATCTTGTTGATGATGAAAAAGCAAACGAGAATTACAACCAAATAAAAAGTTTTGTAAAAGGTACCATAGCTGAAAAGGCACCAATAATTCCTATTTCCGCTCAATTTAAAGCTAACTTGGATGTATTGTTAGAAACTATAGAAAAAGTAATACCTACACCAAAAAGGGACCTAAAAGCAGAACCATATTTTTTGGTAGTTAGAAGTTTTGACGTGAATAAACCTGGAGAAGAAATCAAAAGCTTAAAGGGTGGTGTTGTTGGAGGTATTCTTAATCAAGGAAAGCTAAAAAAAGGAGATAAAATAGAAATACTTCCAGGTAGAAGAGATGAGGTAGAAAATAAAGTAATATGGAAACCTTATTTTTCAGAAATAACAGAAGTTAGCATAGCAGGAGTAAAACAAGATGAAATTGTGCCAGGTGGTTCTGGAGGAATTTGTACAAAATTAGATCCATCTATTACAAAATCAGATTCGCTCGTTGGACAAGTAATTGGTAAAAAAGGAAAAATGCCACCTGTCTGGGAAAAATTAAAACTTGAAGTAAATTTACTCGATAGAGTCGTTGGTTCTAGAGAAGAGATAAAGATGGAACCTTTGAAAACAAACGAATTAGTTATGGTGAATGCCTGGACGGCTAGATCTGTTGGTGTTATAACAAGTTCTCGTGAAAATGAAATTGAAATGTCTTTAAAACTTCCTATTTGCATACCAAAAGGAAACAGAGTTGTTTTAAGCAGAAAAGTAGGACATAAATGGAGACTTGTTGGGTATGGAATAATAAAATGATGATGTATGAAAAAAATAATTATAGACACAAATTTTGCAATAATTCCATTTCAATTTAAAATTGATATATTTCAAGAATTTCAAAATGTTGTTGAGGGAAAATATAAGCTTTTGTTCCCAAAAATCTGTTTAGATGAATTAAAAAAAACAGATTATGAAAGTGAGGCTTTAAAATTGTTAAAAAATAAAAATGTTGATTTTGTTGACATACCAATTAAAAAAAATGTTGATAATTCAATATTAGAATATGGAAAAGAAAAAAATGCGTGTATAGCAACACAAGATAAAGAATTAAAAAAGAAAGCTTTAAAAGAAGGCCTTTCTGTTATTACATTACGCCAAAAAAAGTATTTAAAGGTGATATAGTGGGATTAAATAAAATACCTTCAGGACCGGAAGGAAAATTACCAGATGTTTTTTATACAATAGTAGAAGTTCCGAAAGGATGTTCTGTTAAATATGAATGGAACAAAGAAACAGGAGCTATTTTTGTAGATAGAGTTCTATACTCTACTTTATCATACCCAGGAGATTATGGAACTATTCCAAAAACATTGAGTGGAGATGGAGACCCTTTAGATGCCATAGTACTTGTAAGCAATCCTAACTATCCTGGGACTGTTATACCTTGTAGGCCTGTAGGGCTTTTAAGAACAAAGGATGAATCTGGGGAAGATACAAAGATAATCGCTGTCCCAACAGAAAAAATTGACCCTCGTTTTAAAGAAGTAAAAGATATAAAAGACGTACCAAAACATATATTAGAGGAAATAAAATATTTTTATGAACATTATAAAGATTTAGAACCTAAAAAATGGGTGAAGGTAATGGGATTTAAAGACAAAGAAGCAGCAAAAAAAGAAATTAAAAAATCTATAGAAAATTATAAAGGATGATATAAATGTATTCGATATTAGAATTAAAATCAAATGTAAGAGTTCCACCAACATTAATAGATGAAAAATTGAAAGATTCTGTAAAAATTTCTTTATCTGAAGAATTTATTGGTAGACTTGGAAAAGATGGTGTTTTTCTTTCAATAATGGATGTTAAGGAAATTGGAGAGGGAACAATAATACCGGGAGACGGAGCTATTTATTATGAAGTAACTTTTGAAGCTCTTGTATACAAACCTAAAATGCAAGAAATTGTTGAAGGTTTTATAACTGAAATAGCTGGGTTCGGTGCTTTTGTAAGAATTGGTCCTATTGATGGATTAGTTCATATTTCTCAAGTTATGGATGATTATGTGAACTATTCTGAATCTGGTTCTTTGCAAGGGAAAGAGAGTAATAGATCTTTGAAAGTTGGAGATGAAGTAAGAGCAAGAATTGTAGCTATAAGTTTTAAGAATGTGCAAGGTGCAAAATTAGGATTAACAATGAGACAACCAGGACTTGGAAAAATAAAATGGATAGTTGAAGACAAAAAGAAAGAAAGCGAAGAACAAATTGAGGATAATAAAAAGGAAGGTAAAAAACCAGCAAAAAAGAGGTAAAAAAATGGTTGAAAAAGCTTGCAAAAAATGCAAAAGGATTACAACTAAAAGAAAATGTCCTACTTGTGGCAGTCAAGAATTATCTATGCATTGGGTTGGACTTGTTATAATAGTAGATCCAGACAAATCCGATATCGCAAAAGAGATTAAAATAGA
>PWUQ01000015.1 GCA_003563585.1 Candidatus Parvarchaeota archaeon | reverse complement strand
TAATCTTCCTCTTCATAGTTTTCAGAGCAAGTAAGAAAGGTAAAAAGGGAAGAGGTGGAGGTGGAGCTAGAACAGATCAGTATTATGTAGAAAACACAAACGAAGTTACTACAGAAGATGACCAGGATGATGAGGATGATGATTAAGTATTAAAAAAACCATGTCTTTTAATATTAAAGCTCCCATAATTTTCATAAAAGATCGCTTTTTTAAAAAATATCCAGAAACATCTAATATCCCTTCTAATTCAGGGGAAGTTGTAATGAGAGGTAACAAAAAAGTCGCGATTTACAAAAATAAATCTGGGGAAGAATTTCTTTTCTCTCCTTACTGTACCCATCTGGGATGTGTAATTAACTGGAACAAAGAAAAAAAAGAATGGAATTGTCCATGCCATGGTTCTGTTTTTTCAAAAACTGGAGAAGTAAAACAAGGACCTGCTAAAAAACCACTAAAAAAGTTAGAAGAAGAAAGTAAGGGATATATTGTAGAAATAATAGAAACAAAGAATCTGGCAAATAATGTAAAAGAATTTACAACAAAAAAACCAAAAGAATATATATTTAAACCAGGACAAGCTACAAACATTGCAATAATTAATAAAAAAGAAGATAAAATATTCCGCCCTTTTACCTTTACATCTACAAATAAACAACCATTTTTTAAGTTCATAATAAAGCAATATCCTTCACACAATGGAGTAACTAAAAAACTTCACAAAATGAAAGTAGGGGATAAATTATTAATTACAGAACCTTTTGGAGCAATTCATTACAAAGGTGAAGGCATTTTTCTAGCAGCTGGTACAGGTATTAATCCATTTCTTGCGATTTTAAGAGATTTACAAGAGAAAAATTTAAAACATAATAATATTGTAATTCTTTCAAACAAAACTAAAAAAGATATTTATCTAGAAAAAGAAGTGGCTGAAATTCTTAAAAAAGAAAATTTCATATCAACCCTTACAGAAGAAAAACTTCCTAAGTACAAAAATGAAAGGATAAATAAAAGAATGGTTGAGGAAAAACTAAGGAGACAAAAAAAATACGTATATATTTGTGGACCACAAGGTTTTGAAGAAAGTATGAGAGAAATAGTATCTAAACTTGGGGTTACAGAAGAAAATATAGTTGCAGAACAGTGGTAAGAGGGGGAAATGATTAAATAATCCCTACTCCCCTAAAATAATTTCAGCAACTTGTTTAGCGAGTTCAAGAAGTTGTTCTTCATCTGCAGTATTTGCAGTTCTATCAACCCTAACAAATTTTTCTGGACTCATTACTAAATAAATAGCATTGATTAATCCGTCTTCCTGAATAGCAAGGAAATTTTCCATAGGAATTGATTCATCACTTGTAATCCTACGTTCCATCATTTCTTGACCACTTTTTTGATTTTCAACAGATAAATAGCTAACTTGGATTAAAACATGCTCGTATTTCTCCGTATCAGTAAAGTATTTACAATTAGTATCTGTACTGGTTGAAGAGCTTTCAACTTCTACAATAGATTTAGTAATTATATTTTCCACCATCTCCTTAGAGACTTCTTCGCAGACATCCAAAGCAAATGAATCTGGCCCATCCATAGGTCTAGTTGATGGGACAACGGTTGAATCTTTTAGCTCTGAAGTCGGAGGTCGCGTTTCATCTTCTTGGGGACTTGTCCCAGATACAAAAAAGTAAATAGTGCCTGCAGCTAAAATTAACAAAGCAGAAGCGACTAAAAAACTTTTCATAGAATAAAGATTAAAAATTTAATTGTTTAATTATATCATTATATTTTTTCGTAAACACTCTCTATGATAAAATGAACTAAGAAAATTTATTACATACACAACATCATGATTTACAAAGTATCATTACCAGGCATACTGTATGGTCATTTAAAACCTCCAGAAGATTGTATGTTAATAGATGGGAGGATTTTTTGTGTTGCTGATGGAATAACAAGAGATCCTCTTTCTCCAAAAAATCTCACCAAACTTTCTGTTGAAGAATCTCTAAAGAATTATCCAAATCCAAGTGGTGCTCGTTTTGCCGCAGATATTTTTTGTGAATCGTTTGTAAAATTACTAAACAAAAAAACCCCTTCCGTAAAAGCCATAAAAAATGCATTCATTTTCGGAAATGAGGAAATTGCTCAGTTAAACAAAAAGAGTATTAAAAAAATAGATTATTTAGTAAATGACTTTTTCGGCTGTGTTGCAAGTGGAGGTGTAGTTCACAACAACAGACTATTTTGGGGAGCCATATGTGACTGTGGTATCATCGTTTATGACAAATATGGCAAAATTAAATTCCAAACTCCTGATTGGATAAAACACTTTGCAGAATATGAAAGACAAAATCTACAAAAAAAAGATTTTAATTTTGCAATACCAAAATATCGCAAAATGATTAGGTCTGAATATAGAAATAAACCCAAGAAGATTTTTAAAAATAAATGTGTCTCTTATGGTGCATTAACTGGTGAGAAAGAAGCTGAAAAGTTTATGCATTTTGGAGAAGTCAAAATTAACAAGAATGATTTGGTCGTCTTTTACACAGATGGTTTTGAAGCTACGGTAAAACACAAAAAATTCTTCAAAGTTATTTATCAAAAAACAAAAAGTTTAATTGAACAATCCTTTATTCCGTTTAGCCTTTGTTTAGCAAAAAAAAATCAAAATCAATTTGGCAAAGAGAGAACTTTAATAGCTTTTATAAATTAATTATATCAATTTTTAAAAAAGAAATTTCTTCACAATCTCATTCAGAAAACATATAATACAAACATGAACAAAATACTTGACGGTAAAGCTGTCGCTCAAAAAATAATCAAAGATATTCAAAAAGATTTGTCTAACAAACCAAAGACGTTGAAGCGAAAACCTAGGCTTGAAATTTTTTCCATAGGGGAGTACTACACCAACGAAAAATATACCCTCATGAAAAAGAAATTAGCGAAGGAAATTTGTATTGAATGCAATATTAAAAAATTTCCAATATCAGTAAAAGAACAAGAAATTTTATTAGAAATTGAAAAAGCCAATGAGAACAAAGATATAGATGGAATAATAGTTCAATTACCAATACCCCCAGATTTTAATATGAACAAAATATTAAATTCCATTAGTCCAGAAAAAGATGTAGATGGCTTAACAAGCCAAAATTTAGGTAAAATCTTTACTCAAGATTCAACTGCTTTTACACCTGCAACACCACTAGGTATACTTAAAATTTTTCAAGAATACAATATATCTCTCGAAAGTAAAAATGTGGTAATATGTGGGAGAAGTTTAATTATGGGAATACCTCTATTTGCCAAATTATTACAACAAGATGCTTCTGTTACTTTAGTACATAGTAAAACAAGAAATATAAAACAAATAACATCAAAAGCAGACATACTTATTTCTGGTATAGGTAAAGCTAATTTT
>PWUQ01000014.1 GCA_003563585.1 Candidatus Parvarchaeota archaeon | reverse complement strand
TTTCACTTTATTTATTTTTTGTAGGCCACTTTAATTCGATAGGATAGTGCCAGACTTTTTCCCAATGAACCTTTTCATTTTTTATTTTAGATTTTGCAAGACTTAACATTATAGCAATTCTTAAAATTGAATTTACAAGCATGCAAGGAATCGCATAAAAATAAAATTTTCTTTTTGCATTGAAAGAGAGTAGTCCTATAAAAACTGCCGAAATATTCATCAAGGCAAAAATAAGGAATAGGGGATTAAAAAATGAGATAATTATTGAAGCCATAAAAATAAAATCTATTGAAAAATTGGAAGACATTACAAAAAAGTTGAATTTATTTTTAGAAAGTTTTTTTCTGTACAATTTTGTTACTTCTATATCTCCACCAATCCATCTTTTCTGTTCGTCAAAGTATTGTTCAATCGTTTCGACTTCTTCTTGAAGTACTGGTGAATCTCTTACTATAGCTATTTTTTTATTTCTTCCAATTAATTCTGCACCCATTTCTCCATCTTCTACTAATGTCTTGGTTGAATGTCCGCCGAGTTCTTCCCAAGTTTTTTTTCTATAACTTTTGCTTCCCCCATAAATGAAACCTTGTCCTGTAAGAGAATATCTTCCATACATAGCAGTGCAAAAATGCCAAAAGTTTTCAACAGCTCGAACTAAAGATAAAAAGCTTCTATCCCAATTTCCTCCCATAACAACACCGGTGACGGCGTAAACTTCTTCGTCTTTGTAGGGACGAACCATTTTTTTGATGAAATTTTCATTAAAAACCCCATCCACATCAGTTTCTAATATGATTTCTCCTGTGGTATAATTCTCAATAACATAATCGACAACTTTCGCTTTTAATTCCGAATGTTCTTCAAATCTGACATATTTAATCTTTCCAACCTTTGAGTATTTTTCACAAATTTTTTTAGTGTCATCTGTTGAACCATCATCTATAATAACTATCTCATAATCGTTTTTCGGATAGTCCTGTTTCAGATAATTTTTTATGCATCTTTCTACAACAGAACCATCATTCCAAGTTCTTACTAAAACAGAAACTCGCGGAAAAAAAGGTTCGTACTCTTCTTTTTTAAAAGAAAAAAAAGCAGTTAATAAATTCATAAAAGAAAGAATTCCTATTACAACCCCAAAAAATATCGATGCTATAAGTATTATTATAGGGAACATAATACGAATTATTTATTCTTGCTTATATGCTTTTTGTTGTTCAAAAGCCTCTTTAAAATTGTAGTTTTCAAGTTCTGGGAACTTTTCCTTAACTTTACTTTCGAATTTTTCTATGTCATTGATTATATCATAATTCCAATTACTGCTTTTGTCATATACGTATAAAGTAATATCTGTGTAAAATCCATTTTTAAAATCTATCCCATTTTTAACGCGTTCTTCGTTGATGATTATATTTTTGTAAAATGTAATTCCATTTCTTTTACCAGTTTTTCCTATCTCATCTTTTATTAAATTTTTAATAGTTCCAATATAATAATTTGTATCTTCATCAATAGTCAAGGAAATAGCTATTAAATCTCCTAAATTTATCTCCTCTTTTTCCACTAAATCTTCTAATTCCTTAAAATTTTTAGCTTCCGCCATTAAAACACCCTCATTATAAAGTAATAATATATATTTATAGTTTTCCCAAAGAATTTATAAATTTAACATATATTTAATATAACATGGTAAGCTATAAGAAATTATTGATTTTGTTTGTAATATTTGTTACAGTTGCTTTTTTAAATTCTGTTGAGGCAACAAATTCAGAAAATATATTGTTTAACACTAGGACATTAAATGGAACAGGTAGACCTGGAGAAACATTAGAATATCAAATATTTTTTACTAATGTTGGAACTGAAACTAGAGTAATCAGTTTGAACACACTTTTTCCAGGAAACCATGATTTAGTTCCTCAAAGATTTTCACTTCGACAAGGCGAAAGGCAAGAAGTGAGTGTAACAATAAATTTGAATGAAAAAGAGAGACCAAGAAATGTGAATATACGGGTTTTCTTTTTTGATGGATATACAGGAACAACATTAGGAAGCATAAATTTAGAAGGAAAAATTTTGGAACCTGTAGAACCATTCAGAGTAGTTTCTATAAATTATGTTGAGGTTGGACAAGATTTAGTCGAGCCTGGAGACGAAATTGAGTTAATTTTTGAAGTCAATAATCCTGTAGAAACAACAAAAATTCCTGTTGAAGTAACATCTAATTTAGAAGGATTTGAAACATATTCTTCTGAAATGGAAATTAAAAAAGGTGTTAATGTATATACCATTGATTATTTAACTATCCCAGAAGAAGCTGTTTTAGGAAATTATACATTTAGTATAAATTTAAAATTTTCAGAACAGACGATTATTAGCGATTCTGTTTATCAAGAAGTAAGTGGTTTTTCTGCATGTAAATTAATTGAAACATGGGAAGATTCAACTATATTTGGAAAACATTACAAAGGAACTGTTCAAAATATAGGAACGGAAGAAACCACATGTTTCTTTTATACACCAATGTCTTCTTTAGAACAACTTTTAATCAAAGAAGGTACGGAAGGATATTTCTTTGACGGACCAAAAATAATGTGGGAACTTTCTTTAGAATCTGGTGAAGAAACCACAGTTGAATATAGAGTTAGTTACGTACCCTTGATTATTCTTCCTTTTGTGGCTTTTGGGGTACTTGCTGTATTGTGGTATGTCACAAGAAAAATGTGGGTTAAGAAAGAATTAGTGGATTACAAAAGACACGCAGGATTCATGGATTTAAAGATTCAATTAAGATTGAAGAACTTGACAAACGAAGAAATGATGGATGTGAAAGTGTTTGATCCTATCCCTAGTTTCATAAAAGAAATTAGAGATTATGGAACCGTTCCAGGAAGTGTAAAGAAAAAAGACGGAAAGAAAGTGGTTGCATGGGAAATAGACAATTTGAAACCAAAAGAAGAGAGAGTGTTTTCATATAAAATCAGAACTTCAATTGAAGTTTTGGGAGATATAAATTTCCCACCAACACTAGTTGAGTTCACAGACAAAAAAGGAAAGGACAAAGAAAGTTCAAACATCTTGACAATATCTGTCAAGTAATTTTTCTTTTTTTTATTTTTTAATTTTATTTTTTTATTAGATGAATTAGTGGACACCACCCTACAAAATATATTAAGGATTTAATTTTTAATATTCATAATTCGAAAATGTATAAGTTGTGATTTTTATGAAAAAAATAAAAGAACAAAAGGGATTAACAAAATCAAAAATTAGAATTATAGCCACCTTAAAAGGAGATGGCGCAATTTTTATTACCTCCAAAACTAATTATTGCATCAAATTAGAATGCAAGGACGAAGAGTTATTAAAACAATTTAAGTCAGATATTATGTCTACTTATGGATTGGAAACAAAACGTTTTAAAAATATTTCAGGAAAAACAGGTAAAGA
>PWUQ01000063.1 GCA_003563585.1 Candidatus Parvarchaeota archaeon | reverse complement strand
ATAAACAATAAAGAAACAAGATTACTTTTTCCGGATGGTGCTAGGATAATTGCAAAATATCTAAGAGAAATGATACAAACTCAACTCGCAAATGATATATTGGATTTTGAAGATATAAATTCGATAAAAAAGAGAACAGGCAAAAAATTTGAAGAACTTATACAAGATGGAGAATTTAATCCTTATAGTGTTATTGATATAGACACCATTGCAATATCTCCAAGACATCTTATAAGAATGCCCTATACTTTTAATGAAAAAACTTGGCTTGTTTCAATACCAATAAAAAAAGAAGATATTTTATCGTTTAAGAAAGAATATGCAGAATATAAAAATGTAAAAGTTTCTTTAGAATTTTTAAAGGATTTTAAAAGTAATGAAGCTAAGCAGTTGTTTATACAGGCTTTTGATTGGAATGTTTCTCAAGAAGCAGAGGAAGAAATAAAAAAATTAGGAAAGAAATACGAGATTCCTCAAACAGCTGTCGACAAAATATTCTTTCCTCCATGCGTCAAAAATATATACAAAGGTTTAGAAGATGGAAGAAAAAGATCACTTTTTATACTTATAAATTTTTTAAAAAGTGTTGGTTGGAATCACGACACAATTTTTAAAGAAGTAGAAAAGTGGAATAAACAAAATACAAACCCACTTCGTGAAAGTTATGTGAATTCACAGATTAATTGGCACAAAAAGAAAAATTCATATCTTCCTCCAAGTTGTAATAATAAAGATTATTATTCGGACATAGGTATTTGTAGTCCGGATGACATATGTAAAAAAATAAAAAACCCTGTTGTTTATCCTTTTTTTAAGATGAAACGCAAAAAGGTGAAAAAAAATGCCAAATGATGTAATCTCATATGAAGAATTGAGAAGAGTACAGTCTCTTGAAAGAGATGAGAAATCACTTCAAGAAATAGAAGAATCTTTCTTTAAAAAAGTGATTAAATATGTAAAAACCAAAGAAAAAATGATAGAAGAAAATAAGAACAAAAATAATGTATTTTCTGAACAAGCTCTTGAAAAAAATAAACACGAACTTAACAACATAAATAAAATAATAAAAGACATATGTGAAAGAAGAAGAAGAAAAATAGTAAATCAAGCGCTTAATAACATAAGTGCAAGAGTCCATAACATAGAAAATATGTTGCCGGAAGAAGAAGAACTTTATAATAAAACAATTGATATTGTTAAAGAATACACAAACAATTTTATGTTAAATTTTGATTTTAATTCATTAAAAGAAGAAAAAAGAGAAAATGTAGAAAATCGAGAATATGAAGGAAAGAAAGAAGTATCAGATGAAAAAATTGAAAAAGAAGAAGAATCAGATAAATCAGATAAAGGGTATCAATTAAAAGTTAGAGAAGAGATTCCTGAATTTGTGTGGAAAGATGGAAAAAAATACGGACCTTTTAAAGAAGGAGAAATTATAAATATCGAAAGAACCATTGGGGAAATATTAATAAAGGGTGGAAAAGCTATTGAAATAAGTGATGAATAATGGAAATGCCAAAGGAAATAAACAGATATTGTCCAAAATGCAATAAAAAAACAAAACAAAAGATAATTCAAGTAAAGACAGGTAGGAAAAGAGGCGCTCTTACAAAAGGCGCTAGAAGATTCGAATCCAAGAAAAAAGGATATGGAGGATTTCCAAGACCTAAACCAGAAAAATCAAAAAAATGGGGAGTTAAATTAACAAAAAAACTCGACCTTCGTTATCAATGTAACGAATGTGGAAAAATGAATGTAAGAAAAAAAGGATTCAGAGTTAAAAAATTTCAGTTGGTGAAAAAATAATGGAAGTTCCAAAACCTAAAAGCAAGTTTGTGAAAGTTAAATGTCAGAAATGTAAAAACGAGCAAATAATATTTGGTAAATCCGCATCCAAAATAAAATGTCTTGTATGTGGAAAATTGCTTGCAGAACCGTCTGGCGGAAAAACTAAACTCAAAACGAAAATTTTAGAAGTTCTTTAATTTTTTAGTTTGATTAAATTATTATTTTTTTAATTAAAATTATTTTTAATTAAAGTGCAAAAGATTTATAATAACATCTAAATTTAATAGTTCATGTTTTTTAAGAAAAAAGGAAAACCTGAGAAAGGAGAGCTTGTTGTTTGCACTATTAAAAAAATTTTACCTCATGCAGCATTTGTTTATATCGACGAATATGACAATTTAGAAGCCATGCTTCATGTTTCAGAAATATCTACAAAATGGGTTAACGATATAAAAGAACATATATCCAAAGGAAAAAGGGTTGTATGCAAAGTCCTTGAAATAAAACCAAATGGGCATATTGATGTTTCTCTAAAAAGAGTTAGTAGTGGAGAATCCAAAAGAAAAATGGATGAACTAAAATCAGAAAGAAGAATCGAAAAGCTCATAGAGGCAATCGCAAAAAAATTTAATGCTGAACCTAAAAAATCGTTGGAAAAAATTGGTGGAGAAATAGTTAAGGATTATGGTTCTTTATATTCGTTTTATTATGAATTAAAAGAAGAGGGTCCAGAATTAATAAAAGAACTAGACATACCTAAAAAATGGATAGATGAACTATTCTCAAAAATATCAGAACAACTTGAAGCACAGAAGATTAAAATATTTAGGGAATTTAATTTAAAATGTTTAGAAAGTGATGGCATCGAACGAATAAAAAAAATATTCAATGAAATGAAAAAGATAGCTTCTAAAAATAAATTTGAAATTTCAATAAGATATATATCGGCACCTAAATATGTTGTTGATGTGATTGCAAAAAATTATAAGGACGCAGAAATTTTTGTAAGCAAACTTTTCGAAAAAACACGTGAAATTGCTGAGAAACAAAAAGTAGAGTTTTCCTTGCCAGGAGATTTAAATGAGTAAAATTAATTTTTGTCAAAAATGTGAAGATTACACTATGAAAAAAGAATGTTCAAAATGCGGGAATAAAACTGTAAGAAATATACCACCAAGATATTCCCCTGAGGATAGAAATGCTAAGTATAGAAGAAAGATTAAGAAAGATATTTTAAAAAAGAGTGGATTGTTATGAAAGATGATTTTATAGTAAAAAAAATTGGAAAAAAACCAAAACTTACAAACCCTGTTTTAATAGAAGGACTTCCTGGTGTGGGTAATGTAGCAAGAATAGTAGTGGATTTTTTAATAAAAAAATTGAAAGCAAAAAAATTCATGGAAGTTTATTCATATACTTTTCCTAATACTGTTTTAATGAGAAAGGACCATTCTATTGAAATGCCTAAGCTCGAATTTTATTATTATAAACGTAAAAAAAAGAAAGATATAGTTTTTTTGATAGGTGACATTCAACCAACTGATGAATACGATAGTTATGTTTTTTCAGATAAAATTTTAGAAATTGCTAAATCTTTAGGAGTTAAAGAAATAATAACACTTGGAGGTATATCTGCCGCATCTAAAGAAAATGTGGTTTATGGTGTGCATACAGATAAAAAGTACATACCAAAACTTAAAAAAATAGGAGTTAAATTTGACAGAAAAGGAGCTATTATTATAATCGGAGCGGCTGGACTTTTGTTGGGATTGGGAGAATTAAGAAAAATAAAAGGATTTTCCTTACTTGCTGAAACAGATTCTAAGATAGGAATTGGGGCTTCAAAATCTATCATTCTTATACTCAAAAATTATTTTGAATTAAAAATAAAAAGTGAACATATAGATAAAGAACTCAAAAAAATAGAAGTCCCTATAATAAAAAAGAAAATGAAAATGGCTGAAAAATCAAAAGGCCCATTAACATATATAGGATAAATTTAACCTCTCATAGTTACATATATTGGCGTTGTATCTATACAATAACCATAATTTATATCTAATTCTATACTTCCTATATTCATTCTATCTTGATATAAATCTGAATATTCTTCAGGGATAGATATAACAATTCTACTTCTTAATTCATTTCCACCTATCAATCTGAGTAAATATAAATTATTTCTAACAACATCGTTTTGATAATTAATTATTAAATTTGTATCACTTTCTCTTATTGGCTCCAATCTCTCTCCTTTTAGCTCACCATAATCTTCTATTACTGCTCCATCAATATCTCTAATTTCAATTTTTATTTCTCTTAAAATATTCCTAGAAGGATTATCTATATACTCTGGATAATCCACACTTCCAGGACCCATCTTTCTTATAATAATATTACCGACGATTTCATTTTTTCTATTCCTAATAAATCTTGTAACGCCTATATTATATATAACATCTAAATAATCTCCTGTAGTTATAGAGTACGGACTTTGGGGTGTCCCATGATCTTCAGGGATTACTATCACGTCGCTTTTGCTTAATGTGTTATAATCAAAACAAACTCTTAAAAATGAACTACAATCTATTCTTTCTCCTCTTCCCATATCTATTGCTTCTACACGCCAATTGAAATAATGTTCTATATTTGGTAATATCTCGGATGATTGATTATTTATGGCTTCATCATCTAAACATCCTATCATTCTCACTGTAACATTTTCAATTGGTTCTGTTCCAAAATTTTTAACATTCAAACCTATTTCTGCACTTTGTCCAGAAACGAATTCCAAACTATTACTTTCTCTCCCATTTATTAAAATAGTTGTAATTAATTCTTTTTCTCTTTTTTCTACATCATTTTCACCATTACCAATACAACCCATAGTTAGAACTATAAAAAAGAAAAATAAGAAAAAACAAACAAGCTTTTTTTTCATTTAAAATCACATCATCTTCCTGTAGGCATTACTGTTATTGAACCAACCGGTATTTCATAACAATAAGTAACATCGACACTTCCAGCTGCTCTATCTATTCCTGCTCTATCTCCACCGAAATTAAAACCTATACCTTTGAATGACAATGTTGCTGTAATTCCATTTCTTATTGCTGCTCTATTCTCAAGTATTGCACAATCTCCTGCTCCTGGTTGCATCACGTTTCCCGCAGTACATCTTGAATATCCTAGTTCAACATTTGAACCTTCTAAAGATTCGTATATTTCAACTCTGTTTATTCTTGCTATTTCACCTATCCAATCATTTTGTATGTTCAATGAACCAGTTACATCTTGTCTATGGATTCTATCAAAACCGCTTGTTGATATTGTTATTGGTCCTCTTGTTTGTCCTCTGTCTAAACTGACTTGTTCTGTTGAACCCGTTGGTATAAATGAACTATCGAAGAAAAAATCAGTTTCATAATCAAAACAGACTTCTATATCTGGGTTTAATCTTTGTTCAGTTCTTAAGTCTCCAGTTGTGCCTATCGTCATTATCATAGGATATTCTTGTCCAGGCATTATTTCTGCTATATTTACACTATGTCCTGGCTCTTGATATGCTGAAGGCAAACCAACCATGTCAATGTCAATATTATTTATGCTTTTTTCAAAAGAATTTCTAATCCTCAAATCCAATGTCACGACTCCGCCGTCCATTACACTTCTTGGTTCAACACTTAGTGTATAATCTCCTGTTGGTGTTGGATCATCTCCGTTTCCCAAGCAACCAAAAACTAATGCTGCTGCAAATACTAATGCAAACAAATATATCGTTTTTTTCATTATTTTACCTCCTTTTTTATATCCCTCTCAAAGGATATACATTAATATATTCTTTTCCCTCTATGTAATATCTATATGCTGCATAAACATTAAATGAGTGAATTTCTATTGGAATATTTCTATCTCTCAATACATTCATCCTATCACTAGTTATTATCAAAGGAGTATGTATGTTAAATCTATCTATGAAATCTCTTCTATCCACAACTCTAAATAAAACATTATCTCCAGCCACGATTCTTCTCCATTCATCCTCTTCAAAAACATCTTCCTTCAACCAATTTTCACAATCTACACCTTCTTCATTTCCATCATGACATGTTAAATCATTTAATCCTGTGTGCCATCCGTAATCTCTTAGTATGTCTTCATTATAATAGACACCATCTTCTTTAGGGTATGTCATTATTAAAACAATATCAGATATTGGAAATCCCTTACCTCTATTTTCAACTGAATAACTAAGTACAAAATCAAAAGAACGTGTTTCAGGAGGTCCTCCCGCTGGATAATCGAATGAATAATAAATAGGTTGTCTTGTTGCGCCCGAAAATCTAATTTCTCCAGCAGTGCTTCTAGTTTCACCAGTCATTACATAATCTTCTCCTCTTTCTCTTCTTCTAATCATTTCTTCTTGAGACATAAAAATAATATTTTGTCTAAAATTAACAGAATATATATATTCTACATTGTAATATAAAGGATGTCTTAGTGCTATATCCGAAATCTCATCTTTGCTTGGCGCTCTTATCCTCCAAAAAACTTCTATTTCTTCACCAGGAAAAATTCTCGATGTTCCCCTCGTTCTTATTGGAAGGAACTCATCTTGATCTAATTGTCCGAAACAATTTTCCGGACGTTTTTCATCTAAGGCTTCTTTCCCCCATTCCTCTCCACACTCAAGAATTAAGAAGGGATTTATATTATCAAGACTTATTCGAACATCAGAAGAACCCGCTCCTTCAAAATTGCTTCTTACAGTTAAAGAAACATAACCAGAAAGCCCAGGTCTCAGTTCTTCTATTCTAAGAGTGTCTATAAGTCCCACTCCTTCTTCTACATCTAATTTTGTTTCTTCAAAATCTCCTCCACCACCTATGCAACCCATAGTGATAGCTATTGAAGATACAAAAAATATCATTAACAAAATTTTTTTATTTATCATACGCAATCATCCATATCTGAAGTACACCAGGTTCTTATATCTAACCTAGATGATCTTCTTTCATAACCATAAAGAGCAAATACAGTGATGTAATCTGTTAGTCTTTTTTCAGTTGTTCTTATTGGAGGTATATCTACAGTGCAAGTAACTACATCAAATTCTTCTACATCTTCTAAAACATAACACACGTTATGTGTGCGCTTTTGAGTGCTTATATCTTCCATCCAATCTGTAACTTCTAATACATTTCTACCTAGAGAATATGTTCTGGTTATTTCTCTCATAAAGGTGAAAATATTTACATTATTACACTGAGCTTCTAAACCAGCGGGTTGACACCTTCCAAAATCTCTTGGTGTTATTATGAATAACATTGGTTCTCCTATCATATCTCCTCTCCCTACATTCATATATCTCATAATTAATCCAACGGTTAAATCATCACCTACTCTAGGTGCCAAGATTGGTTGAACTCCGACATCTAAATCAATAGTAACTGCACTTCCCGAACGATAAATTGCACCTGTAGGCCTTTGTACTAAAACATTATTTCTAATTAATATTTCTCCTTGTTCCTGTTCTATTCTCTCGACTGCTAATCTAGATGCAGTGGAATATACTGTGCTTCCTGTTGCAATTAAATTAACACCTCCAATTGGAGTGTTAGCATCAAATGAAGTTCTTGCAACCTTGGCTAACAAACAATCCATATGTATCTTTCCATTTCTAAAGACTAATTCTTTAGAAGAACCTGGTGGTATACTTGTGATTACATCTATGTTGCTGTATACGTTCACTTCGAAATCAGAATCATACTTTGACTCCGCCCCACTAAATTCAACACATCCACTGAATGGAGAACCCAAATCCAATTCGACATCCATTCTTTCTATTGTTGTGCTTCCTTGGTTTGTTACTTTTACAAATGTTATCAGTCCTTCCCTATCCAATAAAACCGTTTCAGTTCCCCGTATCTCTATATCAAATGCTTGATCTGGACGAACTGGTCTATCTGGAGTTACTTCATACTCACCTCGAGTGGGTCTAATTCCAAAAGGATCTGTTATTTGATCCAATAAAAGTCTAAATTGGTGAAATTGCATGATCGAACCAAATCCTTCAGTTATTCTTGTTCCTATTCCCATAAGAGGTTGAGGCTCTCTCATTCCTGCACTGCCTATGAAGATGGTTATTGCAGTTGCAGCGATTAACCAAACAATTGCTATCATAATCGCATTTGTTCTACTCATCTGATTCACCACTAATAATCTTCATATGAACCACCATACGAATTTCCATATCCACCAATACTTTCTTTAAAATATATTAAATAAATGAATACTATCAACCCAATTAAATATAATGCTGTTGATAACCATATTCCACTTATAGCAGTTATGGCGATAGCTATGATAAAAATTATAATTAAAATAGTAGGGACTATAACCATAAATGCGGATAATTTTTGACGTCTTGCCCTACTCCTCATTCCACGCAAACTTTCTTTTTCAGCACGTTTTTGTGCTTTCCAATCCACACTCTGTTGCGATAAATCCGCTTTAATCATTTTATCGCCCAATTTGCTTTGTTGTTTTGACTTTTTTTCTAGTTTTTTTGCCCCCCTCATCGTAGCTCTATATTTTTTATTGATACCACGCCTATCTTTCATCCTCTTTATTGCATCGCTAAGTCCCATTTTTATCCAATTTTTTTAGTAATTTTTAACTTAAATAAGTTACTTTTAAGTATTCAATAGAAACAGCGATAACAATAGAAAAAATAAGAAATAAATTCTCAATTTATTCATGTCCTATTTTCATATCTTGGGTTGTATCTTGCCAGAGAACTTAAATCAGTTCTATATATAAAACATCTATCTCCAATGTTTATCTTAGTTACATTCTCTTCGTCGCCTTTTTTGCCTAATAAATATTTCATTTCTGAATCATCGTTTTTATCTAAATCTGTTTTATCTGATAAAATGTTTCTGAATTGGGGTAAATAACCAGAGTCGTTTAATATTTTCCCTCTCATGATTATAGTGCCGTTACCAATATTTATTTCATTCTCGTTTTTAGATTCTCCTTGAGAACCCAATATCTTTTCGAGTTCCATTTTTCTCACCTCCTTTTTATTTTTTAAATTTATTCAATATAATTTGTTCCCAATTCATTAGTACCTCTAACTAATTCTCTCCATTCGTAGTATCTATCATCGTCATACTTTAGATTTTCTATTCTTTCCTTTGTATTTTCTGCAGAAACCCTTCCTATAATCGAATCGTCCGGATTTTCTAAATCTTCTAATCTTCTGAATCCATTACGTTTCAACACATCCTTTGTTTTTCTATCTACGAATTCATCTTTGGTTTCATATCTAACTTGTTCTCTTGTTGATTTGTCGGGATTTAATCCAGATTTTATCTTTGCTTCTCTAAGATCTTCCTGCCAAGGAATTTCATCAACTATTTTTTTTAGATATCCCGAACTAGGATTCTTAATTTTATCTCCCTCTAAATATATGAACTCTTCGTAATTTCTAGGTTCTACAGATGTAATTGCTTCTGCGCCTCTATCATAATCATATTCTTTCTTTATACCTAATTCCATCCTCTCTTTTTCAGTTAAATCTCCATAACCACAAGATAATTTTTCTTCCCATTCTGCCGCCTTCATTTCAAGATAATCTTTTGGATTAAGTTTTTGTATTTTTTGTATTATCTTTTCAAACATATATACCACCTCTGATTATTAAACACACCAACTGTTTATATACTTTACTATTTAATAGTGATTATATATTTTACTGTTTTTATCAAAAAATTAATTTATTCTACTATTTTTTCAAGTTGTTTTATTTCATCAATAAAAAGTTTAGTATTTTCAATTTTTCCTTTAGAACACATATTTCGTATTTTTTTTAGTTTGTTTATATATGTTTCATATACATTCATTAATTCGTCATTTTTAAAATCAATTTTATATTTATCAACTACATTCTCAAAGATTTCCCCAACAGTATCATCGGTATGAATCAAAGAATCTAAAACATTTATTATAAATTCACTAGAATTTTCTGGGTTTTTAATTTGAGACATTATTTTAGAATATTCTTTCTTTAAAATTTGTTTATAACTATTTAAAAGACCATTAGTGTTTCCTGCTTCTTCATATTTTATATTAGATTTTAAAACATTAAAAAATTCTTTGTAAAAATAAAATACTGATTTTGTTATTTTTTCTAATTCCGAATTTAAAATTAATGAAAGATTTATTTTTTTTGCATATTCTAAATTACCTTTTGCTATTTCTAAAACTATTTTACTTACCAACTTTCTATCAACTTTGAAATCTCCACCATAATCGAATTCAAAGAATAATTCTTTTAAAGTTATGTCTATATATTCATTACTCAATTCAATCTTATTCGGTAAAAATATTGTTTCAAATTCGGTTGGTATCCTCTTTTCCTTTTCTTCAGGGAGTTTTCTAAGATAACCGAGGAACAATAATGAATCTTTTGAATTTTTTTCTTGAAAAAGATTATAATTAATTATTGCTTCAATATCAGAAAATTGAAATTCGTCGTAAAATTTTACTTTCGAATCTTTAAAAAAGTATTCCATTTTTTTTATAAATTCATAAATCTTGATAAAATCTTTTAAAGTAACTCTGAATCTTTTGATACTAACACTAAAAGAATTTTGACCACCCATCCCAGGTTCTTCAAAACTTTTAATAATATTTTTTATTATCTCTTGATAAGATTTGTAATCAGGCCATCTTTCTCCTTCTCCTCTCATCCAAGAAGCAACTTCAACACTTTGATACATTGCAAAATTTTTAGCTATTTTTAATTCACTCGCCCATGAAGTTCCTTTAGGTACAAAACCGTTTTTTGCGTAATCATATAGCTTATCAGCATTTATCCTCATACCTCTGAATAATATACATCCAATTAATTTATTTCTTTTTAGGTACTCATATTTATCTTCTATTTTTTTATAATTTTTATAAATATAATTTATTTTGTTTCTTATGTCATCAATGACATATTTACTCTTTTTTATTATTAACATAGCAACATTAGAAAGCAAAGTAGATATGGCTAAGATAACAACGCCTCTTATAAACCTGTTTTTATCTTTATTGATTTTTAATATACATTCATCTACCCTTTCTTTATACCCTTTCTCAGATTCATATTTATTTTCTAATTCTTTAAACCATCCCTCTAAGTAATAAATAAATTCTTTTCTAATCTTAGAACTTTTAAAATTATTTTCACCATTTTTTATATTATACGCTATTTCGTAGTTTCCTAATTTAACAAAAAGTTCTCTTAACATAGCTTCAAATGTGAATTGAGAAGTACTTATAGAACTTAATATTACATGATAATCCTTCATTACAGAATCTTTCCATTTTTTACCGTACATTTGATTTCCCAAATGGAAAACAAACGAATTTACAACTTGAGAAATGTCTTTTGTTTTTTTTAAATAATTATGAATCCATTTAATGTGATCTGTGTATTCTTTTTCTAATAAATTTCCAACTTTATCTAAAGCTTCATTTGAAATTTTTTCTATATCCTTTCTATTAAATACTAACTTTTCCACTTTATTCGATATTGTTTGATTATATATAAGATTTTATACTTCACCGTAGGAAAACCATGAAGCCATCTAATCTGTATCGTCCTGTTGGGGAGCTAACTGTTATCTTGTTGTCCAGTTCTCTCAAATAATACCTGTTGAGTGTGATGTAACTCCATGAACCCGCAACAAGTTCTTCCTGACTCAAATAATGAATTGGGCCGTCTGTTCCTATCTGGACTGAGACATAACCCGGCTTGATTATTCTATTTATTTTTATTCCTAACACGATGTCTTCAAATGATTCCAAATCTTCCTTTTCTATGTTGAATGAATAAACATGCTGGCTTGGAGGTGTGTCTGCCGCGATGAATTCCATTCTGAAATTTGTCAGGTTGTAAACTCCTCCTCTGTCAGCTTCAAAAACAAACCTGTTATCTCCAACTTTTATTCCGCTGTCGTCGATTCTTTCTTTCAAGATGATTACTCCTTCACTCTCAAAAGTTTCTGAATGCAGTATGACATCATTTATCTTTACTATGAATTCTCCTTCCGGAATAGCTTCCTCAACAAAAAATGAAAGATGTATCTCAGTTCCCATAATGTTTCCTTCGCTTAATGGAATTATCCTAGTCTCTGTAGGTTTCTCTGCGCTATAATACGCTCTGACTATTTCCAATTCAATCTCTGCAGAAGGACGGCTCCAGAAATATCCGTCATGATTGAAGCTCAGCTTAATGCTTTTATCCTCTTCCAGAAGTCTTGCCGGAATTGTTACTTCAGTCTCACCCAGACTCAATCTTTGTTCGAATATTCTTGTTTCGTTAATAAAAACTGAAATTGAAGGTGAGCCTCTTATTTCTGTGGTATTTAATATTAACACAACTTCCTTTGTGTTTTCTGTGTCTATGTCCACATTGAATATGTTCACGTCATTTCTAAATATTGACGCACTTGGATTAATCTGAGTAGAACTCAAAGTTCTTTCAACTACGGGATAAGCAACATATACATTGCCCATGTTATATCCAAACACGGTTTCGCCCGTCGCCTGTCCGACTTCGACAATTCTCCCACTGCTGAAAATCAAGCCCTCCGCTTCTTCTACAAGCTCCCCATTGATAGGTTCTAAGATTTTAGCTCTTTCCATAGGATGAACCATAATTAAATAAAAAAGCATTAATCCCGCCATAGCCAATAATATTACTGGCAGAGCATTTTGTCCTTTTTTTGTCATTTTTACCATAGTTTAAGAATAAATTTGTAATTAAAAAGCTTTTTCAAATTAGATTTATTGAAAATAAATCCTGCAGTATACAAATCTGTTTAAATAAGAAACGATTTAAAAATAAGTAATGAGTGGGGGAATTGCTTTTGAAGGAAATATTTTTTCGGATACGCATGCCGATTTTTATTTAAATAATAACAAGAATATAGATTTTGATGAAAGAGCTCTTCTTGGTTTGAAAAAAACGCTTGAGGAACTTCTGTTTGGAGCACACACTGTTGTCAATTTAGGAGACAACTCAGGAATATATTCAAGAGATATTTATGAAAGTGTAGAATTAAATGAAGAAAATAATTCTTATGTTTCTATTTTGGGAAATCACGACGCGCGCAAGTT
>PWUQ01000088.1 GCA_003563585.1 Candidatus Parvarchaeota archaeon | reverse complement strand
GGATGTTGAATATCCATTTCAGTTAAAATTGTTGCTCCGTCGTTTGTTATTACAATGTCTCCCAGATTATCAACAAGCATCTTGTCCATTCCTTTTGGACCAAGAGTTGTTCTTACTGACTCGGCAACTATTCTTCCGGACAATATGTTCATTCTTTGAGCATCGCGCCCCATTGTTCGCTGAGCTTGGTCAGACATAACAACAATAGGTTTTCCTGTTAATTGTGTCATATTGCATACCTCCTAGGTTAATAAATTTTAGTGTAAATAATCTACTAGAAGTGATATATAAAGGTTTCGGAAATTAACAAGATAAATTTTTAAAGTTCCCCTTTTGCAATGTAACCAAGTCTTCTGGCTTCCCGTTCGAACCTTTTTAAATCCTTAGGATCATCTCCTGCAATAATCATTTTGCAACTATAGACTTCATTTTTAATTGGAATGTTATCTTTAACAATAGTTAAACCGACTTTTTTGTATTTTCTTTCAAAAAGCCTCTTAACAGCTGAATGCCTGTATTTTTTTACAGCTACTTTAATACTTACCATACTATAATATTACTGATTTTTTATTAATAATCTTCTTCAAGCTCTTTTAATATTTTCAAAAGTTCTTTTGAGGAAACCACTTCTTCAAATTCATCTGTTTCAAAAACAGGAAGTCCACTTAAACGTTTTCTTTTTGCTTTTTCCAATTAATTCAAATGATGCTTTTCTTACAGATGCAGTTTTGAAACCAAGTTCATTCAGATGTTCTGCCACTGATTTTTCTTCATTGTTTAAAGAAGATTGTTTGACTTCTCTTGTTTCTGATTTGAAAATATCAATGGTTTCAAGGAAGATATCTCCAATTGCTTCCTGTAAACGCATAATGTTGTCAACTTCTGCTCCTTTGCCTCTTTCATAATTAATAATTGAGGTTTTTGAAACACCGGCTTCTCTTGCCAAGTCTCCAATTGAAAGGTTCTTTTTTGACCGGAGTTCTTTTAAAAAATCCGCGTCAATTGTTGCATAGTATCCTCCCTTTTTTGCATAAACAAACGGAAATTTTTTGTAAATTATTGAATCCTCAAATGTTTCAAAACTGACTGCGGGAACACCGTGTCTTTCATACATTGTCTTCTCTTTTAAGTAATCACCTCTTGCCATAATCCCAACAATTAAAGGCGCCGCTTCCATAACATTTGCAACTCTTAGCATGTCGTCTGCCTGCTCTTCATAAAAAGAATCAATATTGGTTAAAACTTTAATTAGGAGAATTTCATCTCCCTTTGCCAAAACATCAAAACATCCGGGACAGAACTGCTGAGCTATTGTATACCCTTTTTCTTTAAGAATATTTATTACTTTTTTAAGCAGTTCGTCTCTGATCATACATAGAAAGTGTACTTTAAGATATTAATTAGTTTTGCAGACAAAAATTTAGAAAATATTGATTAAAAATAGCAATAATAGGACTTATAAAGAATCTTTTTATACTGGGATAACATATGATTTATGAGTAATTGTAAACATAAAATGAATCTTAAAAAAGGAGAAATTAAATCGTTTGGATTTTTAGTCGTAGTTATCTTTCTTTTTTCTCTTTTTGCACTTTCTTCTGTTTCAGGAGAACTGGCTGCGCTTCGTGAAGATACTGAAACAGAACTTGCCGTTTCAGAAGATTCCGAAGAAACAATAAGAGAAAAAGAACCTTCTAAACAAGATGCTGAAAAAGAGGAAGAAGAAACAAATAGTGAGTTTTCAATCCGTTCAGAAGAGCAGCTTCTTCAAAGTGGAACAGAAGTTTCAGTAAGACTGCCTATACTTGACTGTGATGCGCAGAATCTGGCAACCAGTATAGATGATTTTAATGCTGTTTGCAATCCTGAAAACGGCTCTGCTTTACTTGAGGATGATGGAATAACAGAAGACAAGGAGTATGGAAGAGCAGGAGGAGGAGCATCACGATATGGAGGAGTCAGAACAAATTCCTCAAATTCCAGCATAACTGACTGTTATAATATTACTAAAGTTGAACTCTGTTACGAGTGGTGGAGAAGTACAACAGCAGGAACAACTACCTGCAGTATCTCAGTTGATGCTGACCATGGCGCAAGTTACAGCAGTGTAAGTACAACATGTCCGGAAACAGATGCAAATCCCGGAGTAACCTGTGCAGATGTAACTTCCCTTGAAAGCTGGACATGTGACCACTTTTTTGGAGGAAATACAACAGGAGCTCTTGCAAGGTCTCAACTTTATACTTCTGGTGTTGGTGGTGCACAAACGTATACAGCATACTGGGATTTACTAAGATTTAATGTTACATATGAACCAACTACACCTTCAGTAAATTTAATTGGTCCTGCAAACAATTCAACTGATTCAAATGGAATTGTTAATTTTAGATATTCTCTTGATGGAAATGTGTCAAGTATTGAAAACTGCTCGCTTGTAATTGACGATGAAATATTTGAAACCCATATACCCAAAGAGAAAGGGGCTAATTCAATACGCATTGATAATGTTTCCTCAGGAACAAAAAACTGGAAAATTTCCTGTACTGACAGTTTGTATACTTATGTAAATTCAAGTGAATATTTATTAAATGTTATTGTTGCAGGAGGAGGAAACATATTTTCTCTGGAAAACAAAGTAATTGCAGATAAACAGAATGATACAAGCAAAGTTAGTATTCTGTTTAAAGACCAATTTTTAAAAGAAGTCGATAAAATAATGAACTTTACCGATGAAAACATAGACGTAAGAGAAGGATTTTATTTTCTGGAAATTGAATTCAACAACTCAAAAGTGGAATTTATATCAGTCGATAATGCAACTCTACTTGGAACCAGTTCTTTATTTTTCAAAATACAGGAAGATGTAGACAGCGGAAGTCTGGAAAATATTGTAAAAACATACGCAATAGACCCGCAGATTAACTATTCTCATGCAAATGTGACTGCAACTGCATCAGGACATTCTCTTCTTAAATGCTCTGACTGGGAATGGGAAGCAGAAACCTGTTCTGGAACCTGGGAAACAGTTATGGGACTGACTCCTGGACAGCAGTATACTTTCACAATAACTCCAGACGATCCTGCTCTTGCAGAAGAAGAATTGCAGAGTGTAGGAAGTGGAAGTCCTGAGGATCCCTATCAAATATCAAACTGTACTGGACTGCAAAACATACAAGATAATCTGACTGCTCATTACGTATTAATTAATGATATTGATTGTTCTGACACGGTTAACTGGAATGCAGGCGATGGATTTGATCCAATAGGAGATGGAACTAACGGACTAACTGGAACCCTTGAGGGAGATAAATATACCATATATAATTTAACTATTAATATCTTTAAATTCCTAAAGGTGGAATTAATATGAATCTCTTCAACTTTAGCATCATTATTTAATTCTATATAAAGTTCTTCAATAGAATCAAAATTACAATTATTAAATTCACATTCAAAATTATCAAAAATAACTAAACCAAGACATTCTAATTTTGAGAAATTAATGTTATTAAATTTT
>PWUQ01000026.1 GCA_003563585.1 Candidatus Parvarchaeota archaeon | reverse complement strand
TTCTTTTCTTCTTTTGGTTTTTCTTCTTTCTTTTCTTCTTTTGGTTTTTCTTCTTTCTTTTCTTCTTTTGGTTTTTCTTCTTTCTTTTTTGCTTGTTTTTCTTTAGGTTTTTCTTCTAATGATTCATCTAATTCTTCGTCTTTTTTGAATGTTTTTTTAACATTCTCAACAGATTCTTTTAATTTCTTTTTTAAAAAGCCAAACATAACAAATCAGAAAACATAATATCTTTTAAGAGTTTTGATTCAATTATTGAAGCTGAGAATATTTAGTCATTTCTCCTTCCAATTGCTCCACAATAGAAGAAAGTTCTTTTATTTGGTTTTCAATTATTTTTTTTGCTTCTTCAACAGTTTTTTTTATAAGTATGTTTGAACCTACGTTAACAATTACTTTTTCATCTTCTGAAAGGCTTCCCTTTGCAAGAACTCCAGAACCCAAAGGTATCAATATATCTTTTCCTTTTTGTCCTTTCATCTGAGATAAACCATCCATAAGATACTCTAATTCCGCTTTTTTATTTTCAATTTCAGACATTTGTTGCTGCATTTCTGAAAAATATGCTTGCAATATTTGATTTTCTAAATTTTTTCTGGCATTTTCTTCATCAGATTTTTTATTATTACTCATTTTATCTCCTCTATATTTTCTATTTTTACAACATTTTTTTTGCATTTATAATTTGAACCTAACAATGATTGCATTATTTTAGCAGCTTCATTTTTTGTTTTAGCAGTTATTTCTTTACTAAATTTATGAAAAGATTCTCCTTTTTTGAATTTTCCACTTATCTTAAATTTCATTTTTCTTCCTCTTCTTCGTTTTCAGTTGTTTTTTGTTTTTTCTCTTCTTTTTTCTCTTCTGGTTTTTCTTCTGGTTTTTCTTCTGGTTTCTCTTCTGGTTTTTCTTCTGGTTTTTCTTCTGGTTTTTCTTCTGGTTTTTCTTCTGGTTTTTCTTCTGGTTTTTCTTCTTTCTTTTCTTCTTTCTTTTCTTCTTTCTTTTCTTCTTTCTTTTCTTCTTTAGGTTTCTCCTGGACTCCAGGCAAATTAACTTTAATTATGTCCTCTTCTTTAACTGCAAAAACATTAACTTTTGATGGAACTTTTTTTCCACCTCTTTCCCAAATCAATTCATTAAGTTCTTTTCCTATTTTTATATTATCAGATTTCATGTGTCTCTTTAAAAAAGAACGGATTGTTGAAATTGATTTTTTAGCTCTTCTCCATCTAGCTGTTTTATTAATAGACTTTCTAAGTGGTATAATATAATTTCTTTCAAGTTTTTTTTCTGCCATTTAAATCACTTTTTAAGTTTATTTCTTCTCCAATGCCTTCTCATTTGAGGATTTAATCTCCATCTGTAAACTCTTCTTTTTCCAAATCTTTTTAAGAGTGCCCAGTAAGGCGCAGCTACACAACTCTTTATTGCCTTTCCAAGTCTTTTTTTTCTCGATATGTGTTTTGTTCTTGCCATAATATCACTTTAATATGTTGAATTTTTTCGATTCATTTATTTCTTTTAAAATACTTACCAATTGTTTTTCATTTATTCTATCTTTTATTTGTCCTGTTTGCACCGCTTGTATAAGCGCAAACTCAACTTTCTCAGCAACTTCTGGTTTGACCATTTTAATTCGATTCAAACGCTCTCTCGCTTTTTTTGTCATAAATTTTAAAGTTGCAGCCTTTTTTAAAACTTCTATTTGTTGTTTTTTTAAATTATCTTTATAATCTTCTTTCAAGATTACTCACCCTTTTTTATTTGGGCGGCAACTTTATCAACCAAACTTTTTCCTTTTTTGGTTATGACTCTTCCTTTTTTATTTTTTATATTATCTTTTTTTAATAATTCTTCTTTTTCTAATTGTTGAATTATATTTCTTATTAATTTTCCTCCAGCTCTTCTTTTATGAGATGGTTTGTAACTATTTTGTTCTTTCCTTCCATATTTAACTCTTAATCTTTGTACACCTATAGGTTTACCCTTTACATATAATTGTCTCAAAATTGCTGCAGCACGTATATACCAAAAATCTTCCTGTTCTGGTGGTTTTTCTCTACTTGAACCAGACTTTGCGTATTTAGCCCATTCTGGTTGTTTTATTCCATTCATCTTTTTTAATTCTTCTTTTAATTTTCCTATTAATTCATGTGCATCGACATCAAAAACTGTTACCATATAAACACCCTAAATTTTCCTCTTTTTAAGTTTTTCCTTTACATAAGGATATCTTTGTACAGCTCCGCAAGATTTGCATGTGTGTGTTGTTATCATTTTATTCTTTTGATTTCTTACTCTAACCGTCTTTGAAGTAAAATATGTATTGCAATTTTTACAAAATTTTCTTTTATACTTAGACATAGATATATTATGAGTTGTGGCTATTTTTCTAGCAAGTTCTACGTATCTTTTACACATTTTAAAATTTTCATTTTTAGCTTCTTCATTAGCCAAATCAAATAATTTATTAATTCTTTCTGCAGCTATTTTTTTTATATTCATATTTATTCTAGTTTTTTATAATTTAAAAATCTTTTAAAATTTGAGAAGTGCCCGCAGCGGTGCTGTTTTCCCCGCTATAAACGAGTACAGACAGCAACGTGGAAGGACTTAACTTCTGTGTTCGGAATGGGAACAGGTTTTACCCCTTCACTATGACCGCGAGCACTATTAATTAATCAATTTAATTTAAAAAGGTTTTGGTTTATTTTATGAAAGAATAAATTAAAGGTAAAAGTATTGTAGCATCTCCAGGTATTGTTATTTGTTTTGCATTTTCTTTTACCTTACCCCAAGAAATTGCTTCTTTTACTCTTGCCCCTGAAAGTGAACCATCCCATTCGACAGCAGTAGTTATTTGTACTGCATAATCTAATCCATCTATAAATTGATTCCACCATATAACATGGTGTTTGGAAATTCCACCCCCGAGCATTAAAGCTCCTGTTTTTTTCGCGGAATAAACTATGTCGGACAATAAATGCTCGTCTTCAAATATATTTATTTTAAAATCTTTGTGAGTCTGCCAAAAAAGCCATAATTGGCTTCCAAAAGCACCATCTGTTAATCCTGGAATAAAAATAGGTATCTTATTTTTCCAAGCCCAATATAAAATAGATTCTTCTGACTTTTCATCATCTTTTATAAATTCGCCTATTTTCCAAAGCAAATCCCTGGTATTCCATTCTTTTCTCTCTTCATATATTTTATTTAAAATTGGTTGTATTTTTTCTTCTAAGATAATACCATAACATTCATTTGGGATAAAAACATCTCCTAATCTATTTATTCCTTTTTGATGTAATTCATCATCATTTGCAGAGAAACTACCTTGGTAATAGTCTTTCCAAAGTCTTGCTAAATCATGGTCTATTGTTCCACATGTTGTAACTATTACATCGACTTTTTTTTCCTTAATCATATCCTTTATTATTCCTCTTGTTCCTGTCGAAACAATGCAAGCAGGAAATGAAAAAAATTGAATTCCCTACCCTGATTATAGGCCTCGAGCATTGACCGGGCCAGT
>PWUQ01000060.1 GCA_003563585.1 Candidatus Parvarchaeota archaeon | reverse complement strand
CTAGGATAAACCCAAATCTTGCCTTCTTTAAGTGCCCTCATCATGTCTTTACATTTTTTTGAGTTGCTATCCTTGAAATCATCTTCATAAAAAACAACCTGGTTAGGATCTTCGTTAATTTCAACCAAAGCATCTTTAAGCGGTACAATGTAAGCAAGTTCTTTCTCACATTGAGCACCGGGTCGATAACCCATCACAGATTCTTGAGTTGCAGAAAATATATAAACTAAATCTTTTTCAAACAATTTCGCACAAGCTACAGATAATAAGGTTTTTCCCGTTCCACTCCTTGCGTTACAAATGGTCAACTGATAATCAAACATAGAATCAACAAACACACGTTGCTCATCGGTCAACTTTGGAGTAAACCCAAACAACAAATTGTCTTTAGGTAATGGCAAACGCTTCACCTCTTTTATTTGCTTTGACAAACAATAGAGTGGGGCTTACCACCTCCCTAATATATATATATATAAAAGTTAATAAAAATTAACTGTACGTTCTGGAAGGCGAGAGGGGAGTCCAACCCCTGTTTTATCACATACGCTTTGGTCTTTGTGATAATCGAACTGCTATCGCTCGCCCAAATGCGGGGCCATCCAGTCAAAGTTAAAACTACGACCTTAGACCCCGCTAAACACAAACCCCAATAAAAACTCCTTACATTCAATTGGCTTAAACCTTTTTAAACAATCCTTTAATTCAGTTGGCATATAAGCCTGTAGTAAATTTTTTATGAGTTGTTGGAGGTTTGTGGCAGAAATATACTTTAGAGAACATATATCCCTCTATATGTATATAACGTTTTTTTTCGGTTTTCAATAGCGTTTTTGACGTAAATCATCTACATTTCTTACAAAAACTATGCCACCCATCTAAATTTCTACTATCTGGGCTAAAATATCGCTCATTTGCCAATTTAATTTCGCTACAACCAATACAAGTTTTCCAATTGCCCTTTACTTTAAATGTGTAAATCCAATCTTCTCTCCAAGCTTCCCAAGCTTCAATAAATTTATCTATTAAGATTCGATACAAAATGCTTACGCGAGGAGGATTGCTAATATAACCATTATCATTTAAAATATTACTAATTTCTTCATTGGTCTTGTTCTCTTGTTTTGACTTTAATAATAATTTAAATTCTTTGTTCAGTTTTGTTTTCCATACAATTTCATTAAACACATCAGTTATGTATTTTACATCGCTATCAGGATTTCTTACAGCGCGAATATCATTATAAACACTAACAATCCCTATCAAGTGTTTTCTGTCTCCGAAATCAACTTTATTTTCTGACACCAGCACATAATCACCGTTTTTATCAAAATATCCTGTATCACAATCAAAATCATATTTTGTGCTATAAAAATCAGGTGCATTGAAACTAATCATACCGCTTAATGATTCTTTAATAATCTTCATGTCGTTTAATATATAATTTTTAAACTTATTATATTTCCACCTATGTATAGGAGCACACTTACGCACTTTAACCAAAAGATAGTCTCTGGCATCTTGCAACTGTCTTAATTCAGAGTACTTTTGTAAATCTGCTTCATCTATTTTTGTTTGAAAATTTGCAATTTGATAATATTCCCCTTGTGATTTTTTGCTATCCAATACATTTTTATGTTCTTCGGGATTATCAGTTTTTTCTTCATGTTTATTTTTGTTTTTTTGAGCATCATTCAATCTGCGTCGTTCTTTTTTATCTTGATAAAGCAAGTAATCTGTTAAGTCAGATAATGCAGAACAAATGGGGTCTTGATCAGATAGATCTCCTTTGCCTGGAGATTTAAACGATTTATACTTGTTGTCAAAATAATCAACTAAAAGATTATCGTTTTTTATGATGATTTGTTGAATTTTAACTAAGCGATCTGCGGTATTGTCAATTGTGTAATCTAACTTTTTGATATATTTTTTTGCTATTTCCTGATATGTACCTGATAATTGAGTTGCGTTTGGTGTTGGTTTTGACATTGTTAAATTTGTTTTTGACATTGTTAAATTTGGCTTTGACATTATTAAATTTGTTTTTGACATTTGGGGCGTTATTAAATTTTCCTTTGACAATAAATCACCTCCTAGTAAAAGTAGTAAAATTTGAGAGATCCCCTTGTAATTTTGTAAAAATTAGATGCGATAAATAAGGGACTGAGAGATAGGGCATTTCCTCCTAATTGGACATGCTGCTAGGTTTCAGAGTTTAGACATGGTATGATACCTCTTTTTAAAAAGATGGCTAAAAAGGGCGTTTTTTTGCAAGTTTAAAAAGGTAAATCGTCTAAATCATTTTTGTTTAAATCGTCTTTTTTATTTCGATCTTTAAAATTTCGATCTTCTTTTTCCGTTGTTTCTTTTTTATCTGCCTCCTTCTTTAAATTTTTATCAATCTCTTTTTGATAAACTTTGATAAACTCATCTAACGTTTTTAAATTTTTACAAACAATATGTTCATATCCATAACCCCTGTGGGTTTTTACTTTTCTTGAATTAACTACATAACATTTATTTAAATCTACAAGCAATTTGCTTATATGGTCTTTATTTAATTGAGTCCTTAAAGACATTTCTCTTATAGACATCCAACAGTTTGATTTTATATTGTTGGCATATTTAACCAGCAAAGTATGTAAAAGTATATGTTTTTCATTTAGTTCTTTTTGGATCATCCAATTTATTAATTCGAGATTTACAATTACAAATTTATCAGAACTTGTTTCATCGTCCTGATTTTTTTCTGGAACATCAGTCGCATTAATAATTAAGTGTTTGTTTTTATCAATGTCGTTATTGTTTTTAAGCTGATATATACGTGAAATATTTTCTATCTCAATGATTCTATAGCGGATTAATAGTCTAAGTAAATCATAAATTTCTTCCGCAGTATATTTTTTATCATTCATTTCTTTTTTAATACTATAAACAGAAGTAGAAAATTTATATGCATGTTGTTGATTATGAAGTCTAAATTTGAACAAAGTAAGATATAAATAAAAACCTTTTGGGCCAATATTACTAATTATACCCCCTTGATCAAACCAATTAGACTTGATTTCTATGCTATTCAATGTAAAATTCAAATTGCTTTCCTCCTGTTTACATATTTTGTCCAAAATCAGGACAGTCAAAATCCCTTAAACATCGTGGCTCGTAAGATACCCATCGCATCAAATGGTCAAATGGGTCATCAATTTTTCAATTTTTTCGCATTTTTTGGCACAAAGACCATCATAATCTTGAAAAATCTCGCATATTTTGTCCAAAATCAGGACAGTGAATTACTCGTAAACATAGGGTGTTCTAAGGATCTCGTTTTTTATTTTGGACAAATAAGCATAATCCCCAATATTTTTTTACATATTTTGTCCAAAATCAGGACATACTTATTTATAAATAAGTACATAATACTTAAGAAATAATATAAAAGAAATTTGAACACCCAATGAAGTTTGAGTGAGGTTTAAAAGATAAAGTCAAAAGATAAGATCAAAAGATAAGGTCAAGATCAAAAGAACTGGTCTTGTTAATCCACGTGTAAATGTATAATACCCAGGCATAAAGCACATAACTTTACCATTGTATAATACTTATCTACATTATATCATATAATTTATATTTGTCAATAGGTTTTTGAAAACTTTTTTACAAAATATGCAATATATGCAAAAAAACATTAAAATAAATTAT